>RFGD01000146.1 GCA_003696705.1 Alphaproteobacteria bacterium
AGCTGACGCGGGCGGCCGATCTTCTGCGTCGGATCCGAGATCATTTCCTTCCACTGGGCAATCCAGCCGACGGTGCGCGACAAGGCGAAGATCGGCGTGAACATCGAGGTCGGGAAGCCGAGCGCCTCGAGGATGATGCCCGAGTAGAAGTCGACGTTCGGGTAGAGCCGCTTCTCGATGAAATACTCGTCTTCGAGGGCGATACGCTCAAGCTCCTTGGCGACCTTCAGCGTCTCGTTGTCGTCGATGCCAAGAAGGTCCAGAACCTCGTCGGCGGACTGCTTCATCACCTTCGCGCGCGGGTCGAAGTTCTTGTAGACCCGATGACCGAATCCCATCAGGCGGAACGGGTCGTCCTTGTCCTTGGCGCGGCGGATGTATTCGGGAATGCGGTCGACCGTGCCGATCTCGCGCAGCATGTTGAGCGCGGCCTCGTTCGCGCCGCCGTGTGCCGGTCCCCAGAGGCACGCGATCCCGGCCGCGATACAGGCAAAGGGGTTGGCCCCGGACGAGCCGGCCAGCCGCACGGTCGAGGTCGAGGCGTTCTGCTCGTGGTCGGCGTGGAGCATGAAGATGCGGTCCATGGCGCGCGCGACCACCGGGCTGACCTCGTATTCCTCGGCCGGGACGGCAAAGCACATGTGCAGGAAGTTCGCGGCATAGTCGAGGTCGTTGCGCGGATAGACGAACGGTTGGCCGATGGAATACTTGTAGGCCCACGCGGCAATCGTCGGGATCTTCGCGATCATGCGGATTGCGGCGACTTCGCGCTGCTCGGGATCATTGATGTCGATCGAGTCGTGATAGAAGGCCGACAGCGCGCCCACGACCCCGACCATGGTGGCCATGGGGTGGCTGTCCCGACGGAAGCCACGGAAGAAATACTGGATCTGCTCGTGCAGCATGGTGTGGCGCGTCACACGGGCCTCGAAGGCTTCGAGCTCGGCGGCCGTCGGCAGTTCACCATACAGGAGGAGGTAGCAGACCTCGAGGTAGTGGGACTTCTCGGCAAGTTCCTCGATCGGGTATCCACGATAGAGAAGCTCGCCCTCGTCGCCGTCAATGAAGGTGATCTTGGATTCGCAGGAGGCGGTCGAGGTGAACCCCGGGTCGAAGGTAAAAACGCCGGCATCCGCATAAAGGCGCCGGATATCGACGACATCCGGTCCGGCCGTGCCCGACAGAACGGGCAGTTCCACGTCCTTGCCCTTCACCGAAAGTTTCGACGTGCCAGTGACTTCTGCCATCCTGTTCCCTTTCCCTATCGGGCCGTGCACGGGCTTGGTGCGGACCCCTGTTTCAATCGGCCGTCAGGCGGCCGTTGCGGCTGCGTCCTCGATGCGTGCGATCGATTCCTCGCGACCCAGGACCAGCATCATGTCGAAAACGCTTGGCGACACGGTTCTGCCCGCAAGCGCCGCCCGAAGCGGCTGCGCCAGTTTGCCAAGCTTCATGCCGCGTTCTTCGGCGAAGCCCTTGACGAGTGTCTCCAGCGCCTCGCGCGTCCAGCTAGCATTTTGCAGGTGCGGCGTCAATTCGTTCAGTATACCACGGGATACTTCGTCAAGCGCCTTCGCCGCCGCCTCGTCCGGCTCGATGGGCCGTTTCGTCAGGACGAAATGGGCCTTGTCCAGGAGATCGACGAAGGTCTTGGATCGATCCTTCAGGCAATACATGGCGCGCAGAAGCCCATCCTTCTGCCACGCCTCGAGGGGCGGCCTGTCGGTGACGGCAATGAATTCCTCGATCTCGGCCAGAAGCGTCCGGTCGTCCATCGCCGCGATATGGCGCGCCGAGATCGCCTCGAGCTTCTTGAAGTCGAGCCGCGCCGGCGCCTTGTTGATCCCCTCGAGATCGAACCACTCGAGCGCCTGCTCGGTCGTGAAGAATTCGTCGTCGCCGTGGCTCCACCCGAGCCGGGTCAGATAGTTTCTGAGCCCCGCCTTGGGATAACCGAGCGCCCGATAGGCTTCGATGCCAAGGGCGCCATGGCGCTTCGAAAGCTTCTTGCCGTCGGGGCCGTGGATGAGGGGGATGTGCGCGAAGACCGGAACGTCCCAGCCCATGGCCTTGTAGACAAGCGTCTGGCGCGCCGCATTCGCCAGGTGGTCGTCGCCGCGGATGACATGGGTGATGCCCATGTCGTGGTCGTCGACGACAACGGCCAGCATGTAGGTCGGCGTTCCGTCCGACCGCAGGAGGATCATGTCGTCGAGATCCGCGTTCTTCCAGCGCACCGTGCCCTGGACGGCGTCCTCGACGACGGTTTCGCCTTCGCGCGGGGCCTTGAGGCGAATGGCATAGGGCCGATCCGGCCAGGTAGAGGGATCGGCGTCGCGCCAGGGGCTTCGGAAGATCGTCGACCGGCCCTCGGCCTTGGCGCGTTCGCGGTAGGCGCCGATTTCCTCGGGCGTCGCGAAACACCTGTAGGCCGCACCCTTTTCAAGAAGTTCCCGCGCCACTTCGGCATGCCGGTCGGCGCGGGAAAACTGGCTGATGGGCTCGCCGTCCCAGTCGAGGCCAAGCCAGCGTAGCCCGTCCAGGATCGCCTGTGTCGCCTCGGGGGTAGAGCGTGCGCGGTCGGTGTCCTCGATGCGCAGAAGAAAGGTGCCGCCGCGGCCGCGGGCATAAAGCCAGTTGAAAAGAGCGGTTCTGGCCCCGCCGATATGAAGATAGCCGGTGGGCGAGGGGGCGAAGCGGGTCACGGGCTGCCGCACGGTCATGGGCATTAACCTTCTGGAAAGCATGTCGGAGATAGGCTTGGGCCGTGTTTAGGCAATCGGCGGCAGGAGGACAAGGGTGCCGGTCTGGTCCTGGGCCTCGCGCGTGTTCGAGCGCCAGTCGGGCCATCTCTTTCCTTGGGTGCCGGTCGCGCTCGGGGCGGGTGTCGGGCTCTGGCTTCAGCTGCCGTTCGAACCCGGGGTCGCGTCTCATGGCGCCGCCGCCGCGGCGGTTCTTGTCGGGGCCGCCATGTTCCGGCGGGCGGGCGGGGTCGGGACGCGTGCCGTGGCCGCAGCGGTTGCGCTCGTCGCGGCCGGGTTTCTTCTTGCGGGGGTGCGCGCGCATGTGGTGGCGGCGCCGGTGCTGGGCCATCGCTATCACGGCGCGGTCGAGGGGCGCATCGTTGCCATCGACCGCTCGTGGTCGGACCGTGTGCGCCTGACGCTTGACGAGGTGCGACTTGACGGCATTGCGCCAGAGCGCACACCGGCCAGGGTGCGCATCGCGCTGCACGGGGCCGGGCATTCGGTCCTGCCGGTGCCGGGAATGCGCGTCAAGACGACGGCCTATCTGGCGCCGCCGTCGCCGCCTGTCGAGCCGGGGGGCTTCGATTTCCGGCGCGACGCATGGTTTCGCGGCATCGGCGCGGTCGGTTATACGCGTGTGCCCGTCCTACGGGCGGCCGGCGGGCGAAACCTTCCGGTGTCCCGGCTGCGCCACGCCATCGCGCAAGAGATCCGCGCCGCGCTTCCGGGGGCGACCGGCGGCCTGGCGGCGGCGGTGGCCGTCGGCGACCGCGCAGGGATCGAGCGATCGGTGGCCGATCGTCTCAGGGCCGCGAACCTGTCCCATCTCCTGGCCATCTCGGGGCTTCACATGGGGCTTCTCGTTGGCCTGGCCTTCGGTGTCGTGCGCTTTGTTCTGGCGCTGGTGCCGTCGATATCCCTGCGCCTTGACACGCGCCGCGTGGCGGCCGGCGTCGCCCTTGTCATCGCGGCCGCGTATCTCGTCCTTTCGGGGGCAAATGTCGCGACCGAGCGCGCCTTCATCATGGCGGCGATCGCGCTCATCGCCATCATGCTAGGGCGCCGCGCCCTGACGCTTACGGCGGTAGCCGTCGCGGCCACGGCAATCCTGGCGCTCTGGCCGGAGAGCCTGACGTCACCCGGCTTTCAGATGTCCTTTGCCGCCACGGTCGGCCTGGTCGCCTGTTTCGAGGCTCTCCGCGACCGCTTGCTGGCGGTTCCGCGCCTCCTTCGTCCGGCGGTCACGCTGGCGGTCGCCTCGGTGGCCGCGGGCCTTGCGACGGCGCCCATCGCCGCGGCGCATTTCAACCAGATCCCGCGCTTTGGCCTTCTTGCCAACCTGGCCGCCGTGCCGGCCATGGGCACGCTCGTCATGCCCGGGGCCTTCCTGGCCGCCGTCCTTGCTCCGCTTGGTGGCGAAGACGTCGGGCTTTGGCTGATGGGGCTCGGGATCCGCTGGATCCTGTGGGTTGCCGAGTTCGTTGCCGCCCTGCCGCGGCCGACCGTGCCCGTGCCCATGCCGCCGCCGCAGGTCCTGCCGCTCGTCGCGGTCGGCGGGCTCATCCTGGTCCTCTGGCAAGGGCGGGCGCGCGTTGCCGGGGCCGTCCTTCTCGCCATCGCCCTTGGGCTCTGGGTCAGGGTCGAACGGCCGCCAGTTCTGATCTCTGCCGACGGGCGTCTTGCCGGTGTCCTTGGCGCCGAGGGTCGGGTCATCTCGGCCAGGCGCGGCAACGGCTTTGCCGCCGAAGGCTGGCTTCGGCATGACGGCGACGGGGCCGGGCAGGCAGAGGCGGCCGCAAGGCCGGGCGCAGTACCCGGGCGGGGCACGGC
>RFGD01000550.1 GCA_003696705.1 Alphaproteobacteria bacterium
AGTAGAAAAACAAAAATCCCGGCAAGCGGGATTGAAACTGACTTTTTGGATTTGTTGGTTTTGGACTTGTTGGTTTGTAGAAAAACAAAAATCCCGGCAAGCGGGATTGAAACCCGGATTTTTTTGTCCGGGACTAATATGCCTTCAACCATGGTAGAAAAACAAAAATCCCGGCAAGCGGGATTGAAACTTGAACGACCAAAACGCATAGGGACGGAACACCCGGCTGTAGAAAAACAAAAATCCCGGCAAGCGGGATTGAAACTTGTCTCCCGTCTGGAGTTTTCCCGTCATCAACGGCTGTAGAAAAACAAAAATCCCGGCAAGCGGGATTGAAACAGAACAGCAAGCTGCACAAGTCCAATCAACAATTGTAGAAAAACAAAAATCCCGGCAAGCGGGATTGAAACGGCTAATAAGCGCTTAATGGCCCAAATAGCCACCGGCAGTAGAAAAACAAAAATCCCGGCAAGCGGGATTGAAACCGACCAATATCTCCAGCAAACCACCCCCAACCAATGATGTAGAAAAACAAAAATCCCGGCAAGCGGGATTGAAACATCACGTGCATCTCATTTTGGATGTTGACCCCAGAGTAGGCGTAGAAAAACAAAAATCCCGGCAAGCGGGATTGAAACGGATACTCGCCGAATGATCATAACGTGGAAAGCAAAAGGTAGAAAAACAAAAATCCCGGCAAGCGGGATTGAAACACTGCTACATACGGATTATTATTGGCGTAGAAGGTCGTGATGTAGAAAAACAAAAATCCCGGCAAGCGGGATTGAAACCGGAGACGCCCGATCTTACGCTGCCTACACGACCTACGTAGAAAAACAAAAATCCCGGCAAGCGGGATTGAAACATTTGGTTCTGTACAGTCAGTTTGCCCTCTTTGTTCACGTAGAAAAACAAAAATCCCGGCAAGCGGGATTGAAACTGACTTCCTTCAGGTCACCGCCGGTCATGACTGACCGGGTAGAAAAACAAAAATCCCGGCAAGCGGGATTGAAACTTGCCGCTCCCCGTTCTGGTCCTTTCCGTCGTCGTCGAGTGGTAGAAAAACAAAAATCCCGGCAAGCGGGATTGAAACTCTTTGATTACCCGGGTTGCAAATAGGGCAAAGGTGGGGGGTAGAAAAACAAAAATCCCGGCAAGCGGGATTGAAACGAGTAATAGACGTCCGGTTTCGCCATCCGGCCGGAAACAGAAATGTAGAAAAACAAAAATCCCGGCAAGCGGGATTGAAACAACTCTATTTGTACGTTCTAGCCATGTTTCCTTTTTCGTAGAA
>RFGD01000551.1 GCA_003696705.1 Alphaproteobacteria bacterium
CCCGAGGCCAGCGTGAAGACCGCGATGATGGCCGCCGTGATCGCCCCGAAGGTGACGAGCGGCACCGAGCCTTCATAGGTGTTCTCGGCCTTCGCCACGACGAGGGTGGCGAAGAACTCCATCACCCCGATCAGCGCGCCGACCGCAAAGATGATGAGGCCGAGATAGAACCACTGCGAGGCCTGCATTGGCACGTAGGAGGTGAACATCACCGTCGAATCGCCGCGCAGGACCGCATAGTTGGCCATCAGCGCGCCGGCCACCATCAGGACATAGGCGAGCCATGCCACCTTCGGCGCGGCGAGCCGCGAGCCCAGAAGGATGGCAGAGGCGAAATAGAGGACCGCAATCTCGAAGAAGATGATCCAGAACAGAAGCACGTTGGCGCCGTGCCCGGTAAGCACGAGGTAGAACCACTCGGGCGGCAGGATCTGGATGGCCGGCCAGCGCGTCAGCGCCACGCCGAGCCCCATCAGCCCGCCGATGGCCAGAAAGATCACCGCGGTCACGGCGTTGACCTTGATGAGGGTCTCGGCGGCCTGATCGACCTTGAGACCGGTGAAGCGGCACATGCGATAGGGCGCGTTGACCGCGCCGCTTCCGGCTGCCGTTGCGTCGATGCTTGCCATGGGTCGCTCCCCCTATTCGACGACGCGGATCAGCCCGGTCATCGTGTGATGGCCGATCCCGCAGAATTCATTGCAGACGATGCCGAAGTCGCCGGCTTCGGTGGGCGTGAGGTTGATCACGTGCTCGTAGCCGGGATGCACCGAGACGTTGATGTTGACGGGCTGCAGCGAGAAGCCGTGCTGCCAGTCGGCCGACGAGATGTGGATGCGGTATTTCACACCCTTTTTCAGCTCGACGATCGGCCAGAACTCCCAAAGCCGCGCGAGGATGTAGACGTCGCCGCCCTCGGGCGGGACGACGACGGGCGTGCCCTCGATCTCGACCGGTTCGCCGTCGGCGTCGGTCTTCTGGTATTCGTCCGCCCAGGCGGCGACCTTCTCTTCATGGGCCGCGGGTTTGACGCGATAGGTTTCGGTGGAAAGGTTCTGATCGCCGATGAAGTGCCAGGCGATCATGAAGAAGAACATGAACAGCCCCCAGAGGAAGGCGACGACGATCCAGCCGAGCTCGATGCCGTGGATGGGCTCCTTCCACCAGAGGCGATTTGTCGGAGGTGTGATGGCCATGGTCCGTCTCCTGTCTTGCGCGGGCTATTGGCCCACGGGGACCGAAGCGACCTCCATGATCCCCCAGATCGTGTAGAGGACGGCCGGAACGGTCACGCCGAGGAAGAGAAGAAGAAAGGGGTTGTCGAGCACCTGCTGCATCATGGGCACCCGTTCGGCAGGCTCGCCCCCCTTGTCCTTGCCGTCGTCTGCCATGTTCGGTCTCCTCGCTTGGGGCGCAGACGGGTCGCGCCCGCCGCGCGCCGGGTTTGCCTGGCGGCGAAGCCCGGCCGGCGTCACGGCCGGCGGGGCTTCGCGTTCATGAGCATCAGGTTAGGAGCG
>RFGD01000552.1 GCA_003696705.1 Alphaproteobacteria bacterium
ATGACCGTCTCGGCCGCCCGGCAAAATGGCCGCAGGAAATGCAATCGTCTTTTCAAATCGGGGCGCACCCTTCGGCGCGTCCCGGCTTCAAGTATCTTCAGCGCGGGTGATTCCTGTCAATCGGGGATTGGGTGCGCCGGCGGGTGCCTGTCACTTCGCCGGCCGGCGGCCTCGCGGCCCGAATGCCAAGGCGCGGTGAGAGGAAGCGACGAAAATCGGGAAAGAGCGCCGAAAGGACCAGGACATAGAGGCCGAGGGCCGGAAGGCTCAGAAGCGATGCGCGCAGAAGCGGGTGCGCCGCGCCGAGAACCCCCGCCTGCCGCACGCCCAGAAGAAGCGCGGCGACGGCCAGGCCGACGCCGAGGACGGGGACACAGGCACGGCCGACGCGGCGCCACCGCACCCCGGCGTGCCGCTCGATGAGCCGGTGGGTGAGGACAAGCACCACCCCGCCCGCCGCTACCTGCGCCCAGGCCACCCCAAGGATCCCCCAGTGCGCCCCGAGAAACGTGAGCCCGACCGTCGCGACCGTGGCCACAAGGCTGAGGCGCGGGATCTGGCGGACCTGTCCGGCCAGCGCCATGACCGGTTCGACCGTATAGGACGTCAGTTGCAGGATGTAGGACAGGGCAAGGATCGCCACGACCTCGGCCGAAGGTGCCCAGGTCTGTCCCAGAAGCCCGACCGTAATGTCTTGCGCGAAGATCCCGAGCCACAGGAAGACGGGCACGGCAAGCCCGATGAGGACGGGGTAGAAGCGAAGGGCGACTGCCTCGAAATCCGGGCCGGCGCCGCGCCCGCCCACCCCGTCGCGAAACCGCGCCCAGGCGAAAAGCCGTGCCGGCTCTCCCGCGATTTCGCCAAAGGCGCTGGCGATGCGCTGGCCGGCCCGGAGATAGCCGACGGCGGTCGTGCCCAGAAGGCCGCCGACGATGAAGGTCAGCGCATGGCCGCGGAAGTTGTTGAGAAGCCGCGCGCCCAGGATGTGACCGCAGAAACGCAGAAGCTCGGCAAGCTGGTCGCGGGGCATGCCGGCCCGCGGCCGCACTTGAGCGGTCAGCGTGCCAAGGCCGACGGCCGCAAGCTCTTGCGCGCAGCGTCCTTCGACAAGGGCAAGGACCCCGTGCCCGGCCTGAAGCGCAAGGATCGAGACGACGACGGCCACGATCTCGGCCGCGATGCGGACGAGGGCGGCGCGCCCAAGCCGCCCCTGCCACACGAGAATGCCGTTGAGCGCCGCCGACGTGGTCGCCAGGAGAAGCCAGATGGCGAACCATGCGGCAAGCCCGGGCACGGGCTCGGTCGCCTGAAGCGCCTTGAGCCCGGCCGCTGCGCCAAGCCCGAGGACGGCCGCAGAAAGCCCCGCAAGAATGGCCACGCCGAAGACCTGGGCGGGAACCTCGGGCCCGCCCTTCCACGCCATGATGTAGTCGGCCCAGCCGGCTTCGGAGACCCGCACCATGAGGATGGCGAAGGCCGAGACGAGCGCAAAGAGGCCGAAGGCCGAAGGCCCGAGGAGACGGGCCGCGAACAGAAAGATCAGAAGCTGCGCACCCTGAGAGAAGACGCGCTGGAAGGTCATCAGGCTTCCGGCCGCAACAAGCTGGCGGGCGCTTGGCACCGTTCGATCCCCCTGTTGCGCGTCCCCCGAACAGGTTAGCGCCCGCGCCGCCGAAGTCACGCGCTTTCCGCCTGAAACCCCTCTGCTGTGCCGGCCGCAGCGAAGGTGATAGGCTGCGCAAGACACGGAAAGAAGGGGCGAATCCCCATGGAGCTGTTCCCCGCCGGCGTTCTTGCGGTCATTGTCTGGGGCTGGGCGCTTCTGCGCACGCCCGATCGCGGGGTGCTTCTGGTCGTCCTTCTTCTGCCCTTCGGGATGCTTGCCGTCGCCGTTCTCCACGGGCTGGGCGGGCTCAGCCTTCTGGCCGCGCATGTCGTGGCGGGGCTCGCCTCTGCCGCCATGCTGCCGGCGATCCTGGCGGACACGGCCCGGCATGGCCTGCGGCCGTGGCACGCCCGGCCGGCGATCCTTCTGTTCCTCTTTGCCCTTTACGGTTCCGTCGCGGCGGTCCTGTTCGTGCGCTTCTTCGCGGGCAACTTTCTCGTCTTCCCGCTGTCGCGTGACGCTGTCGGGGTGGCCGTGAGCCCGGGCTTTCCCTCGACCATGTCGCCCTTGGGGCCGAGCAGCGCGAACCTTTCGCAGACGTTCTATGTCTGGCTTTCTGCGGTGTTCTTCGTCGTCGCGCGCCACGCCTTCAGCCGCCATGGACTTGCGCGCGCCGACCGGGCGCTCTGGTGGGCGGCAATGGTGAACGCGACGCTCGGGGTCGTCGATTTCCTGTCGCTCGACAGCTGGCTTCAGCCCATCCGCACCGCCACCTATTCGCTTGCCAATGCCCAGGTCGTTGCCGGCTTCGAGCGCGTGATCGGCGGCTTCCCCGAGCCGTCCTCGTTCGGCACGGCCTCGGCGGTCTTCATGGCCTATTTCGCCTCGGCCTACGCGATGAGCGGGCGGGGCCGAGACGGCGTTGCGGCGCTCTTGAACCTTGCAGGGGCGCTTGCCTCGGTGTCGGCCACCGCGCTCTTTGCCGTCGGCGTCGTCGCGGTGGTGCTTGCGCTTCGCGCGATCACGGTGCTCGTCCGCGGCGGCAGGGCCGGCGCCCCGATCCTTCGCCATGGCGCGATGCTGGCACTGGCGGTTGCGGCGACCAGCCTTGCGCTGGCCGTCACGCCGCTTCTCTCGGTCATGGCCGAAACCTTCCAGGATCTTGTCCTGTCGAAGCCCCAAAGCCTTTCGGGGCTCGAGCGGAAGGCCTGGGCGCTTTCCGGCTTTCGCACCTTCGTCGAAACCTTCGGCCTTGGAGCGGGGCTGGGCTCGATCCGCTCGAACGGACTCGTCCCGGTCCTTCTGGGTAGCGTCGGCCTGCCGGGAACGCTTCTTTTCGCGGGGTTCGCGTGGACCGCGCTGGCCGGCTCTGCCCGCGGCCTTTCGGGGCTGCGCCGGCGCGTCCTTCTGTCCGCCCGCCTTGGCGGACTGGCCCAGCTTGCGGCGATGTTTCTGAGCGGCACGACCCCCGATCCCGGCCTGTTTCTCGTGACGATGGCAGCCATGGCCAGCGTTGCCGCGGGGCGTGTCTGAGCGACAAATTCGGCCCCAAGCCCCGGCTTCGCGTGTATACTCGACCCATAAGGCTGATTCTGTTTGATCGACGCATTTTTTTTGGGGGGGCGCCGGCGTATTCTGGGCGCTAGGTGAATTGTCTGTTCAGGATTCCGATGAGTTGCGACTTGCCGGCGCGACGCGCGTGTGGACCGGTTCGCGCCATGTGCCGTGTCGGCCGTCTCTGGCCAGCCGTCTGGCACGCGCCTTGTTCGACCGCACCTTCGCGGTCCTTGCGCTGGTCTTCTTCCTGCCGGTCTTCGTGGTCGTCTCGCTCGCCATCCTTCTTCGCGACGGCTGGCCCGTCTTCTATGTGCACCGGCGCATCGGCAAGGGCGGGCGGACGTTTCCTTGCCTCAAGTTCCGAACCATGTCCCGCGACGCCGACCGCGAACTGGCGCGCCTTCTTGCCAGCGACCCGGAGGCCGCCCGCGAATGGGCCGAGACCCGGAAGCTGAGGAACGACCCGCGGGTCAGCTGCATCGGCCGCATTCTTCGCAAGACCAGCCTGGACGAGCTTCCCCAGTTCCTGAACGTGCTGGCCGGTCACATGAGCGTCGTCGGCCCAAGGCCCATCGTCGCCGAGGAGCTGGAGCGTTACGGGTCGCATGCCGACGCCTATCTGTCGGTCAGGCCAGGCATCACCGGGCTTTGGCAAGTGAGCGG
>RFGD01000147.1 GCA_003696705.1 Alphaproteobacteria bacterium
AAGTCAAATAAATCCGGTATGGATCATCTGTCCCTTCCAGTGTGCCGCTTTGCAAATGACCCCAAATCAACTCTGCACAGGTTTGGGCTTCGGCCAATTTATGCTCTGCCAAAGCCACCCGTGCCAACCCCGCCAGCGACTCCATCTCCAAATTATGCTGCCGCAAATCACGGCGAATAACCAGCGCCTGTTCATATACCATTCGTGCCTGCTGGTAATCGTTTAGAGCCGTTAAGGCATGCCCCAAATTGGTGAGCGCAAACGCCTGCCGCTCGCGGGCATCCAATTCCAGTGCAAGTTTCAAAGCTTGTTGGGCATAACTGCGCGCCTTTTCCTGTTCGCCAAGATAATGAAACAACAGGCTCAAATTTTCCCAAATCAAGCCTTCGATTTGGCGGTTTCCAATTTGCTGGTTAATGGTCAAAGCCTGCTCATAATAATTTCTGGCCGCTTCGTAATCACCCAAACCAAATGCCGCCAACCCCAGGTTGGTAAGCGTCGTCGTTAAACCGGGTTTATCTTGTATTTCCTCTTTAATTTGCAATGATTGTTCATAATAGTGACGGGCGGCGGCCATATCCCCTTCAATCCAGCATACATACCCCAAATTGTTCAGCGTTGTTCCTTCGCCTCGGCGGTCGCCAATTTCTCGTTTGATATGGATTGATTTGAGGTACTGTTTTCTGGCAGCCTGATAATCGTTTTGCTGGCGAGCAACCAGCCCCAGGTTATTCAGGGCTGCGCTTTCTCCGGCCTTGTCGCCAACTTGCTGGTGTACAGACAGTGCCTGGGCAAAGTAAAGACGGGCTTCGTCGTAGTTGCCTTGCTGCCAGGGAATGAAACCGAGGTTGCGCAAACTGTCGGCTTCAATTTGGGGCAGGTCGTGGGTTTGGGCTAATGTGTGTGCTTTTTCCAGCAACGGCCGTGCCTCATCATATCGCCCCAGACCCAGCAGCCCCCACGCCCAATGCAAATACCCTTCTGCCTCCAGCGCCGGCTGCCTGTCAGATTGTGCCTGCTTGACGGCCGTTTCCGCCCACGTCACCGTCTCCTGATGATTACCAACCGCCCGTGCATACGCCGCCCGCCGCAAAGCTACCATGGCCTGCCAATACAAAGCACCCTCTTTGTCAGCCAGCCGGGACATTTCCGCCAAATCAGCCAGCTCCTCCTCCCGCTCACCGCGCAAATGGTACAACCGGGCACGTGCCAGCAGCAGCGACAGCCGCCGCGACGTGTCCCGCTCTGCAACCAGCCGCAGCGCCCGCGTGAAGTAGGCAATGGCCTCTTTGTTGGCAAATTGA
>RFGD01000148.1 GCA_003696705.1 Alphaproteobacteria bacterium
ACCGGGGCGCTTTCCCGGGCGCCAGGCCGACGCTTCCCGGGCCCGAGGGTGCACTTCGGATCGGAATTCCGTCCCTTTGCGGCAGTTGCCTGTTGCCAACGGCGCCAATCGTGCCTATACGGCCCCGTCTACAGCCTCTCCACCGCGAATCAGGGTCACCGCCAAGGGCCCTGCGGTGATGTTGAAAGGAACAGAGCCATGAAAGCTCAGGAACTGCGTGAAAAGACGCCGGACCAGCTTCGCGAGGAACTGGTCAAGCTCAAGAAGGAAGCCTTCAACCTGCGCTTCCAGCAGGCCACCGGCGCGCTGGAGAATACCGCGCGCATGCGCCAGGTGCGCCGCGATACCGCACGGGTTCTGACCGTGCTCAACGAAAAAGCCGCGCAGGCGGCGGAATAAGGGGACGCGCGAGAGATGCCCAAACGCATTCTGCAAGGCACCGTGACCAGCGACAAGAACGACCAGACCGTCACCGTTCTGGTCGAGCGCCGTTTCACGCATCCGGTCCTCAAGAAGACGGTTCGCAAGTCCAAGAAATACCGGGCGCACGATCCGAACAACACTTTCAAGGTCGGCGACGTCGTCCGCATCGAGGAATGCGCGCCGATCTCGAAGACGAAACGCTGGCGGGTGGTGACCGAGGCTTCGGCCTGACGTTGTCATCCCCGGTTTGAACGAAACCCTGGGGCCGGCAAGGCGCCGCCTGACGGTCCCCAAAGGTCGGGAGAAACCACATGATCCAGATGCAGACCAATCTGGATGTCGCTGACAACTCGGGCGCTCGCCGGGTTCAGTGCATCAAGGTCCTGGGTGGTTCCAAGCGCAAGTATGCGTCGGTCGGCGACATCATTGTCGTGTCGGTCAAGGAAGCCATCCCGCGCGGTCGCGTGAAGAAGGGCGACGTCCGCAAGGCCGTCGTCGTGCGCACCGCCAAGGAAGTTCGTCGCGAGGACGGCTCGGCGATCCGTTTCGATCGCAACGCCGCCGTCATTCTCAACAACAACCTCGAGCCGATCGGCACCCGTATCTTCGGGCCGGTGGTCCGCGAGCTGCGTGCGAAGAACTTCATGAAGATCATTTCGCTTGCTCCGGAGGTGCTCTGATGGCCGCGAAACTCAAGAAGGGTGACCGCGTCATCGTCCTGACCGGCAAGGACAAGGGCAAGGAAGGCGAAATCCTTTCGGTTGACCCGAAGGCCGGCAAGGCGATCGTCGAGGGCGTCAACATCGCCATCCGTCACACCCGTCCGAGCCAGACCAGCCGCGGTGGCCGCATTCCGAAGGCAATGCCCATCGATCTTTCCAACCTTGCGCTTGTCGATCCGAAGGAAGGTGGGCCGACCCGCGTCGGCTTCCGGATTGAGGACGGCAAGAAGGTCCGCTACGCGAAGAAATCGGGGGCCGTGATCGATGCTTGATACCGCAACCTACACCCCGCGCCTGAAGGCGCTCTACAAGGATCGCGTGCGGGCCGCGCTCAAGGAAGAGTTCGGCTACAAGAACGACATGCAGATCCCCCGCCTCGAGAAGATCGTCCTCAACATGGGCGTCGGCGAGGCCGTGAAGGATTCGAAGAAGGTCAAGGCCGCGCAAGAGCAGCTGACCGCAATCGCCGGTCAGCACGCGGTCATCACGCGGGCGAAGAAGTCGATTGCCGGATTCCGGGTGCGCGAAGGCATGCCGCTTGGCACCAAGGTCACGCTGCGTGGCGACCGGATGTACGAATTCCTCGATCGCCTCATCAACATCGCCCTGCCGCGCGTGCGGGACTTCCGGGGCGTGAAGCCGACCTCGTTCGACGGCCGTGGCAACTATGCCATGGGCCTCAAGGAGCACATCGTGTTCCCCGAGATCGACTTCGACAAGGTCGACGAGGTGCGTGGCCTCGACATCATCATCTGCACCACCGCGAAGACCGACGCGGAAGCGAAGGCGCTGCTCAAGCATTTCAACATGCCGTTCAGCAGCTGACCGCGGGAGGAGAGAGACACATGGCTAAGAAAGCAATGATCGAACGCGAGAAGAAGCGCGAACGGCTGGCGGCCAAGTATGCCGCCAAGCGCGCCCGCCTTCGCGAGATCGCGGACAACCAGGACCTGCCGATGGAAGAGCGTTTCAAGGCGCGGCTCAAGCTGGCCAAGCTGCCGCGCAACTCTTCCGCGACGCGTCTGCACAACCGCTGCCAGCTGACCGGCCGGCCGCATGCCTATTATCGCAAGCTGAAGATCAGCCGGATTGCGCTCCGCGAGCTTGGCTCGGCCGGCCAGATCCCCGGCCTGACGAAGTCGAGCTGGTAAGGAGGGGAAACGATGTCCATGAACGATCCTCTCGGCGATATGCTGACCCGCATCCGCAACGCGCAGATGCGCGGCAAGTCGACGGTCCGTACGCCGGCCTCGAAGCTTCGCGCCTGGGTGCTGGATGTGCTCGCCAACGAAGGCTACATCCGCGGTTACGAGAAGGTGACCGGCGAAGGTGGCCACCCCGAGCTCGAAATCAGCCTCAAGTATCACGACGGCACGCCCGTCATCCGCGAGATCAAGCGGGTGTCCAAGCCGGGCCGGCGCGTCTACTCGGGCGCCAAGGAGCTGCCTGAAGTGCGTCAGGGTCTTGGCGTCGCGATCGTGTCGACGCCGAAGGGCGTGATGTCCGACGCCGCGGCACGTTCCGAGAACGTCGGCGGCGAAGTGCTCTGCACGGTCTTCTGAGGAGAAAAGGCAAATGTCTCGGATTGGGAAGAAGCCGGTCGAGCTGCCGTCGGGGGTCACCGCCTCCGTCTCCGGCCAGACCGTGGAAGTGAAGGGGCCGAAGGGCACCCTTTCGTTCACCGCCACCGACGATGTGACCATCACCGTCGACGGCAATGTCGTGACCGTCACGCCGCGCGGCACGTCCAAGCGCGCACGCCAGCAGTGGGGCATGTCGCGCACGATGGTTGCAAACCTTGTGACCGGCGTGACCGAGGGTTTCCGCAAGGAACTCGAGATCAACGGTGTCGGCTACCGCGCCCAGATGCAGGGCAAGACGCTGAAGCTGTCGCTCGGCTACAGCCACGAGGTCAACTTCGAGGTGCCTGACGGCGTGACCGTCACCACGCCGAAGCCGACCGAGATCGTGGTCGAAGGCATCGACAAGCAGTTCGTCGGCCAGGTCGCGGCCAACATCCGCGAGTGGCGCCGCCCCGAGCCCTACAAGGGCAAGGGGATCAAGTACAAGGACGAATATATCTTCCGCAAGGAAGGCAAGAAGAAGTAAGGACGCGAGACGATGGCGAACACGAAGAGAGAGCTGTTCCTCAAACGCCGCCTGCGCGTTCGGAACAAACTGCGCGAGCACGCGGGCGACCGGCCGCGTCTGTCGGTGCATCGGTCGAACCGGAACATCTCGGTGCAGGTCATCGACGATGTGTCGGGGCGCACGCTTGCGGCCGCGTCGACGCTCGAGAAGGACCTTGGCGTTGCCGGCAAGAACAACCTCGAGGCTGCCGCGAAAGTCGGTGCCGCGATTGCCGAGCGCGCCCGCAAGGCCGGTGTCGAGGAAGTGTATTTCGATCGCGGGGGCTTCCTGTTTCACGGGAAGGTCAAGGCGCTCGCCGATGCCGCGCGCGAAGGCGGCCTGAAGTTCTGAGGAGACGATCATGGCAAGAGAATCCACCCGCAGGGACCGGCGCGACCGCGACGAAACCCCGGAATTCGCCGATCGTCTGGTGGCGATCAACCGCGTGTCGAAGACGGTGAAGGGCGGCAAGCGTTTCGGCTTTGCGGCGCTCGTCGTCGTCGGCGACCAGAAGGGCCGCGTCGGGTTCGGCAAGGGCAAGGCCAAGGAAGTGCCCGAGGCCATCCGGAAGGCCACCGAGCAGGCCAAGCGGAACATGATCCGCGTGCCGCTGCGCGAGGGCCGGACGCTGCACCACGACATCGAGGGCCATCACGGCGCGGGCAAGGTCATCATGCGCACGGCGCCGGCCGGTACCGGGATCATTGCCGGTGGTCCGATGCGGGCCGTGTTCGAGATGCTTGGCCTCCAGGACGTGGTCGCCAAGTCGCTCGGCAGCCAGAACCCCTACAACATGATCCGGGCCACGCTTGACGGTCTCCGGAAGCAGTCGTCGCCGCGCCAGGTCGCGCAGCGTCGCGGCAAGAAGGTTGCCGACATCCTGCACCGGGCCGAGGGCAACGCCCCGGCCGAAGCCTGAGGAGAGGGAACATGGCGAAAACCATCGTCGTCAAGCAGATCGGCTCGCCGATCCGCCGCCCCAAGGTGCAGCGCCAGACGCTGATCGGGCTCGGGCTGAACAAGATGCACAAGACGCGCGAACTTGAAGACACGCCCGCCGTTCGCGGGATGATCGCCAAGATTCCGCATCTGGTCGAGATCGTCGAGGAGCGGGGCTGAGGCCCCGGCCGGTCGAAGAAAGATGATGGCCCCGGTGCGCATCGGGGCCGTCCATGCAGGACGCCGCGGGGGCCATACGGCCTGATGCGGGCCGTCCGGGAAAACGAGAATACGCCGTGGTCGGCCCTGTTCGCTTCGCGGGCCGCATCCGGCAAAGGAGAAGCGACATGAAACTGAACGAACTTCGTGACAACCCCGGCGCCGTCAAGGGCCGCAAGCGCGTTGGCCGCGGTCCCGGCTCGGGCAAGGGCAAGACGGCCGGTCGGGGCATCAAGGGCCAGAAATCGCGTTCGGGCGTGGCCATCAATGGCTATGAAGGCGGGCAGATGCCCATCTACATGCGCCTTCCGAAGCGCGGCTTCAACAAGCCGAACCGGAAGGAATACGCGGTCGTCAACCTGGGCCTCATCCAGAAGTTCATCGACGCCAAGAAGATCGACGCGAAATCGCCGATCACGGAAGACGTCCTCGTCGCCTCGGGCCTTGTCCGCCGGCGCAAGGACGGTGTCCGGGTTCTTGCCAAGGGCGAATTCAAGGCGAAGGCCGAGATCGTCGTCACCGGCGCGTCGAAGGCAGCCGTCGAGGCCGTCGAGAAGGCCGGCGGCGCACTCAAGGTTGCCGCGGCGGAGTAACGGCTTGCCGGCGGCCGCGCCGCCGTCTAGATAATTATCGAGTTTCCTGCGCCGCGGATTGGGGAGACCCGGGCCGCGGCGCCTGCATGAAAGAGACAGGCAATGGCATCAGCTGCAGAGCAAATGGCCGCGAACCTGAGCTGGAGCGCCTTCGGAAAGGCAACCGAGCTTCGGCAGCGGATCCTGTTCACCATCGGCCTTCTGATCGTGTTCCGCGTTGGCACGTATATCCCCGTTCCGGGGATCGACGGGCAGGCGCTGCGCGACTTCGTCGAACAGGCGCAGGCCGGCATCGGCGGCATGCTCAACATGTTCACCGGCGGCGCGATCGGTCGCATGGGTGTCTTTGCGCTGGGGATCATGCCCTACATCTCGGCCTCGATCATCGTGCAGCTTCTGGCCTCGATGGTGCCGGCGCTCGAGCAGCTCAAGAAGGAAGGCGAGCAGGGCCGGAAGAAGATCAACCAGTACACGCGCTACGGCACCGTGGCGCTGGCCGCCTTCCAGGCCTATGGCCTTGCCGTCAGCCTCGAGGCGGGAAATCTTGTCCATGACCCCGGGTTCTTCTTCCGCGCCTCGACGGTCATCACGCTTGTGGGCGGGACGATGTTCCTCATGTGGCTCGGGGAACAGATCACCCAGCGCGGGGTCGGCAATGGCATTTCGCTCATCATTTTCGTGGGCATCGTGGCGAACATCCCCGCCGCGATGGCGCAGTTCTTCGCACAGGGGCGCTCGGGCGCGCTCAGCCCTGCGGCGATCATCCTTGTCCTTCTGGTGGTCGTGGCGACGATTACCTTCGTCGTCTTCATGGAAATGGCGCTGCGCAAGATCCACATCCAGTACCCGCGCCGCCAGGTGGGCATGAAGATCTATGACGGCGGGTCGTCGCACCTGCCGATCAAGGTGAACCCGGCCGGCGTCATCCCGGCAATCTTCGCGTCCTCGCTTCTTCTTCTGCCGACGACGATCGCGACGTTCTCGGGCTCGCAGACCGGGCCGATCATGTCGACGCTGCTTGCCTATTTCGGGCCGGGACAGCCGCTTTATCTTCTGTTCTACGCGGCGATGATCGTGTTCTTCGCGTATTTCTATACGCACAACGTGTCGTTCAAGGTCGACGACGTTGCCGACAATCTGAAGAAGCAGAACGGTTTCGTGCCGGGTATCCGCCCCGGCAAGCGGACAGCCGAATACCTGGAATATGTCGTGAACCGTGTCCTGGTGATCGGCTCGGGCTACCTTGCGGCGGTGTCGCTCCTGCCCGAGTTCCTGCGGGCCGAGCTTGGCATTCCGTTCTATTTCGGCGGTACGTCGGTCCTCATCGTCGTTTCGGTGACGATGGACACGGTGAACCAGATCCAGTCGCACCTCCTGGCACACCAGTATGAAGGCCTGATCGAGCGTTCGCGGCTGGGCGGCAAGCGCAAGGGGACCAAAGCGAAGCGGAAGGGGACAGCAAGACGATGAACATCATTCTCCTTGGCCCGCCGGGGGCCGGCAAGGGCACGCAGGCACGGCGCCTGGTCGAGACCCGGGGCATGGTGCAGCTTTCGACCGGTGACATGCTCCGCGAAGCGCGCAGCTCGGGCACGGAAATGGGCAAGAAGGTTGCCGAGGTGATGGACAGCGGCAACCTCGTGACCGACGAGATCGTCATCGGCCTGATCGAGGAGAAGATTTCGGGCGGGGGTGACGGGTTCATCTTCGACGGTTTTCCCCGGACGCTGGCCCAGGCCGACGCGCTCGAGGAGCTCATGAACCGGCTTGGCCAGACCCTGGACGCGGTCATCGAACTCCGCGTCGACGACGAGGCCCTGATCGATCGGGTGACGGGCCGCTACAGCTGCGCGAAATGCGGCGAAGTCTACCACGACCGCACCAAGCCGCCGGCGAAAGAAGGGGTCTGCGACCTGTGCGGCTCCACCGAGTTCGTCCGCCGCGCCGACGACAACGAGGAAAGCCTTCGCCAGCGCCTGTTCGCCTATTACAAGCAGACCTCGCCGCTGATCGGCTACTATCACTGCAAGGGCAAGCTTCACCCCGTTGACGGCATGGCGCCGATCGAGGAGGTCGCGGCCAGCATCGACAGGATCCTCGACAGCCTCGACAGGGGTTGACGGCACCGGCGAATCTCCGTAGACGGCCACATCTCGGAAAGAGAATCGGCTTGTTCTCATGGGATTCGTCCCGCGCAAGCGAAAGAGAAACCCTGACCCGAAGGCGCGCCGCTTTCGGGTCGCAGTTGTGAAAAAAGGTTCTGGAACTACGGAACCGCAACGGAAGGATAACCCCACGTGGCACGTATCGCTGGCGTGAACATCCCCACCGGGAAACGCGTCCCCATCGCCCTGACCTACATCCACGGCATCGGCCCCGCCACCGCCAAGCAGATCTGCGAGGCCGTCAACATCGACGAGGCGCGTCGTGTGAACGAGCTGTCGGATGCCGAGGTTCTGGCCATTCGCGAGTATATCGACAACAACCTTACGGTCGAAGGCGATCTTCGCCGCGAGGTTCAGATGAACATCAAGCGCCTGATGGACCTTGGCTGCTACCGCGGCCTTCGCCATCGGCGGAACCTTCCGGTCCGCGGTCAGCGCACGCATACCAACGCGCGTACCCGCAAGGGCCCGGCCAAGCCGATTGCCGGCAAGAAGAAGTAACGGAGGGTTCAGACAATGGCACGAGACAAGACCCGCGTTCGCCGCAAGGAACGGAAGAACATCGCGACGGGCGTCGCGCACGTGAACTCTTCGTTCAACAACACCAAGATCCTGATCTCGGACGTTCAGGGCAATGCCATCGCCTGGTCGTCGGCCGGTGCCGTCGGCTTCAAGGGCTCGCGCAAGTCGACGCCCTACGCGGCGCAGCTCGCCGCCGAGGACGCTGGCCGCAAGGCGCAGGAACATGG
Source organism: Alphaproteobacteria bacterium (assembly GCA_003696705.1). GTDB lineage: Bacteria > Pseudomonadota > Alphaproteobacteria > Rhodobacterales > Rhodobacteraceae > RFGD01. The sequence goes on from RFGD01000148.1 coordinate 7,941, forward strand.
TGTCCGCACCCTCGAGGTCGAGGTGCAGGGCCCCGGTTCCGGCCGCGAGTCGGCCCTGCGCGCCCTCGCGGCGCTTGGCTTCACCATCACGGCCATTCGCGACGTGACGCCGATCCCGCACAACGGCTGCCGGCCGCCGAAGCGCCGTCGCGTCTGACGACCGATTGCCGGCCCCGCCCCCATTGATCGGGGCGGGGCCGACCCCACTTTACCTCGGGAGTTTCCGGCGGCGGATCCTGCCGGAAACAGGAATGGAGGCTGTTTCATGATCCACAAGAACTGGCAGGAGCTCATCAAGCCCACGCAGCTTGATGTGAAGCCCGGCAACGACCCGACCCGTCAGGCGACCATCGTCGCCGAACCGCTCGAGCGCGGCTTCGGCCTGACGCTTGGCAACGCGCTGCGGCGCGTGCTCCTGTCGTCGCTTCAGGGTGCTGCCATCACCAGCGTCCAGATCGACAACGTGCTGCACGAGTTTTCGTCGGTCCCCGGCGTGCGCGAGGATGTCACCGACATCGTCCTCAACCTCAAGGGCGTCGCTGTCCGCATGGACGTCGAAGGGCCGAAGCGTGTGACGATCAC
>RFGD01000017.1 GCA_003696705.1 Alphaproteobacteria bacterium
CGAAGTTCCAGGACGCGATGAACCGCATCACCCGCCGACAGCTGGCGACCGTGGACCGGCTCTACGCCTCCGAGGATCAGCTTGAGGGCGCGCGCGCCTTCGCGGAAAAGCGCGATCCGGTCTGGAAGGGCCGCTAGACAGACGCTTGCCGCCCCCCCGGCCGATGCTATAGTCCCGCCCGACAACCTGGCGAAAGGGGCTGCACATGACGATCATGGACCTGTTCTGGCTGTTCTTCATCCTGTCGGCGATGCAGCCGGTCCTTCAGCGTCGCATGCTCGAATTCCAGCGCGCCCGGAAGATTGCCGAAATCGAGAAAGAGCGGAACTCGCGCGTCATCCTGATGGTGCACCGGCAAGAGACGATGAGCCTTCTGGGCTTTCCGCTCATGCGGTTCATCGATGTGCACGATTCAGAGCAGGTGCTGCGCGCCATCCAGATGACCGACCGCAACATGGCGATCGACCTGATCCTGCACACGCCGGGCGGGCTGGTGCTGGCGGCGACGCAGATCGCCCGGGCGCTGCAGGCGCATCAGGGGAAGGTGACCGTTTTCGTTCCCCACTACGCCATGTCGGGCGGCACGCTCATTGCCATGGCCGCGGACGAAATCGTGATGTCGGAACATGCGGTTCTCGGCCCCGTCGACCCGCAGCTGGGCCAGCAGCCGGCCGCCTCGATCCTGAAGGTGCTCGAGCAGAAACCCATCGCCGAAATCGACGACAACACGATCATCATGGCCGACGTCGGCAAGAAGGCCATCGAACAGGTCGAGAAGTCCGTGCGCGGCCTTCTTGGCAAGCATCTTTCGGCGCAGAAGGCCGCCGCACTGGCCAGGAAATTCGCGACCGGCACCTGGACCCACGACTACCCGATTTCGGCCGACGAGGCCCGCGAACTGGGCCTGCCCGTCACGACCGAGATGCCCGAAGGCGTGGTTCAGTTGATGACGCTCTACCCGCAGCCGGTTCAGCGCCAGTCGGGCGGCGTCGAATATCTGCCTGTGCCGCGGGCGCCGAACTCGAAAGGCGGTCACTGAGCGGACGCCCCGGGATCCCCGCCTGGCGGCTCGGTGATCGCGGCGCCCATCAGCGCCCAGGAAAAGGTCTCGACGACCACGGCCAGAAGGACGCCGGCCGCAAGCCTCGCGACCCCGGCGCCCCCATCCGGTCCGGCGAGGACCAGCGCTGGCTCGATGATGCCGAGAAGACCAAGCGCGGCATAGTGGACAAGGCGCGGCGCGCCGGCGCGCGCCAGGCCCAGCGCCTCGGCCATGCGCCGGCGCAAGGCGGACAACAGCCAGAGCGCAAGGGGCAGCGGCGCCGCGCCGGCCAGTCCGGCGAGAACGAGAACGACAGGACCCAATGCCCGCGCCTGATCCGCCGGCGCATCGGACAGGGCCGCGCCAAGACCGAGGACCAGCGCGGCCAGAGCCAGGATCACCGCCACTGTCCACCGCAGGACCACCGCGGCCACCGTCATGGACCAGAACGGGAAGCCCTGCCGCGGACGATCCACACCGGCGGCATCGACAAGGATGCGCCCGACGGCCAGCGCAAGGGCGACGACGCCGAGAAACCGCGCTCGGCCGACGAGAGCCAGCCCGGCGGCCGCGACGACCGCCAGCGCCATGTCCCACCGCCGGCGCGAGAAGGTTGCCCGTGCCGCCCTTCGCCAGACGCCCATCGCGCGTGCCCCGCCGTGCGCCCTCAGGCGGCGTCGAAATCGAGGACCAGACGATCGCTCGTCGGCCGCGACTGACAGGCCAGCGTGAAGCCCGCCTCGAGCTCCCACGGCTCGAGGGCATAGTTCACCGCCATCTCGGCCGAGCCTTCGACGATGCGGCACCGGCAGGTGCAGCACATCCCCCCCTTGCACGAGTAGGGCAGTTCCAGCCCCTGACGCGCTGCGGCCTCGACGACCGAGGCATCGCCCGCCTCGAGGGTGAAGCCGCGGCGAGCGCCGTCAAGGATGACCTCGACCGCGACGCCCTCGGCCGCCACAGCCCGCGCCCTTGATGACGGCGGCATGACGGCGGCCGCACCCTCGGGCTGGAACCGTTCGTGATGGATCCGGCCGGGCGGAACGCCCGTCTTCCCGAAATGCTCGGCCAGCGCGTCGATCATCTGCCCCGGCCCGCAAAGGAAGATGCCCTCGGCCGTCTCGGGCGTGATGGCGCCGGCATCGGCCAGACGCGCAATCCGGTCCGGCTCGATCCGGCCATGGAGGATCGGGATGTCCTGTTCCTCGCGCGAGAGGATGTGGATCAGCGTGAAGTTCCCCAGGTAGCGGTCCTTCAACGCCTCGAGCCGCTCGCGGAACATGATCGAGGCCGTGTTGCGATTGCCGTAGACAAGCGACACCCGGGCGCCGGCACCAAGCGCCGCCTCGGCAATGGCCATCATCGGCGTGATCCCCGAGCCCGCCGCAATGAGGAGAACGTCGCGTTCGCCCTTCCAGACGAAGCGGCCCTCGGGCGTCATGACGTCAAGGATATCGCCCGGCCGAAGCCCCTGCGCGAAGGTCGAGAACCGCCCACCCTCGACGCGCTTGATGCCCACCATCGGATCCTCGCCGGGAGCCGAGGCGATGGAATAGCTGCGACGGACCTCCTCGCCATCGATGGTCGCGCGCAGCGTCAGATACTGTCCCGGCGTGAAGGCATAGGCATCGCGCAGCGCCTCGGGAACGCGGAAGCGGACCGCGACGGCATCCGCCCCGCAGGGGGCGACTTCGGCGACTTCCAATGGATGAAACTTCGCGGACATGCGCGCTCTCCTCAGATGCACTTGAAATAGTCGAACGGCTCGGCACAGCTCTTGCAGCGGTACTGTGCCTTGCATGGCGTGGAGCCGAACTCGCTGATCCTTTCCGTTTCGGTCGAGCCGCACCGCGGGCAGGCAACCACCGTTTCGCCGAAAAGGGCCCGCTTCGAATTGGCGCCGCCGACCGGCGGTGCGATGCCGAAGGCCGCCAGCTTTCGCCTTCCCTCCTCGGAGATCCAGTCGGTCGTCCATGGGGGCGAGAGGACACGCTCGATCCGGCATTCGAAGCCGGCCTCGTGCAGGGCCTCGGCGATGGCATCCTCGATGAGTTTCGTGGCCGGGCATCCCATGTAGGTCGGCGACACTTCGGCCACGATCACGCCGTCCTCGTCCCTTACGCCGCGCAGGATGCCAAGATCGGCGACCGTGACCACCGGGATCTCGGGGTCCGGCACGGCCGCCGCCGCGGCCCAGGCCCTTTCGCGGCGGGTCGTCACCAGGTGGCCCCGGGATAGGCGCGCTGGAGATACTGCATCTCGGCCAGCATGTGGCCAAGTTCCTCGCCGTGGAGCCCCTCGCGGCCGCCGATCTGGGGCCACGGGACGTCGGGAGCGGTCAGCCCCGCCTCGGCAAGAACCTGACCGACGAGCCGGTCCCACTCGGCCCGCATCGCCTCGCGCCGCGGCAGCACCCCGGCCCCTGCCATCGCCTCGGCGGCGGGCGAGGCGACGAACAGCTCGTCGGTATAGTGATGCAGCGCATCGACCGCCGCCACCATGCGCCGGTGACTTTCGTCCGTGCCGTCGCCCAGGCGCACGACCCACTCGCCGCTGTGGCGGAGGTGATAGGCCATTTCCTTCGCCGCCTTTGCCGCAATGGCGCGGATGCGCGCGTCCGAGGACCCCGCCGCCGCCGCGGACCAGAACGGCTCCATGAAGGCGGCGAAATAGAACTGGCGCAGGATCGTGTGGCCGAAATCCCCGTTCGGGCGCTCGACCAGAAGAAGGTTGCGATACTCGCGCTCGACCCGAAGGTAGGCAAGGTCGTCTTCCGTCCGGCCCTTTCCCTCGACCTCGGCGGCCAGCGAATAGAGCGCGCGCGCCGTCCCCACCAGATCGAGCGCCAGGTTCGCCAGCGCCAGATCCTCTTCCAGCATGGGGGCATGGCCGCACCACTCGCTCAGGCGGTGGCCAAGGACAAGGTTGTCGTCGGCAAGCTCGATCAGCGCGTCGAAAAGCTGGTCCGTCATCACATGTGGCCCACTTCCTCGGGGATCTCGTAGAAGGTGGGATGGCGGTAGATCTTGTCGGCCGTGGGCTCGAAGAACTCGGCCGCCGCATCAGGGTCCGAGGCGGTGATCGCCGCCGACGGCACGACCCAGATCGACGTGCCTTCGCCCCGGCGCGTGTAGACGTCACGCGCGGCCTGAAGCGCCAATTCCGCATCGGCCGCGTGGACCGAGCCGACATGCTTGTGGGAAAGCCCGTTGCGTGGGCGGATGAAGACCTCCCAAAGGGGGGTGGGTGTCTCGGTCATGTTCGTCATTCCCTGAATTGAGCCTGTTGCGCCGTCCGGCCGCTATTCGGCCGCCATCGCGCGCGCCTTGCGCTTGCGGGCATGGGCCAGGGCGGCCTCGCGCACCCAGGCGCCCTCGTCATGCGCCTTCCGGCGCGCCGCGAGCCGGTCGCGGTTCATCCGGCCATGGCCCTTCACCACCCGCCAGAACTCGTCCCAGTCGATGGGCCCGTGGTCATACCCGCCGCGTCCGTCGTTCTTGTCCGGGTTCCAGCGCAGTTCGGGGTCCGGGATGGTGAGGCCAAGAAACTCGGCCTGCGGCACGGTGGCGTCGATGAATTTCTGGCGCAGCTGATCGTTCGTGAATCGCTTGATCTTCCACTTCATCGACTGTTCGGTATGGGCGCTGTCCTTGTCATGCGGGCCGAACATCATGAGCGACGGCCACCACCATCGGTTCAGCGCATCCTGCGCCATCGCCTTCTGTTCGGGCGTGCCGCGGCAGAGCGTCAGCATGATTTCGTATCCCTGGCGCTGGTGGAAGCTCTCTTCCTTGCAGATCCGGATCATGGCCCGCGAGTAGGGTCCGTAGGAACAGCGGCAAAGCGGGATCTGGTTCATGATCGCGGCGCCATCGACCAGCCAGCCGATGGCCCCGATGTCGGCCCAGGAAAGGGTCGGATAGTTGAAGATCGACGAATACTTGGCCTTGCCGGCCAGAAGCTCTTCCGTCATCTCCTCGCGGCTTACGCCAAGTGTTTCCGCCGCGGCATAGAGATAGAGGCCGTGCCCGCCCTCGTCCTGAACCTTGGCCAGAAGGGCCGCCTTGCGCTTCAGTGTCGGCGCCCGGGTGATCCAGTTGCCCTCGGGCAGCATGCCGACGATCTCGGAATGGGCGTGCTGGCCGATCTGCCGCACCAGCGTCCGCCGATAGCCCGCCGGCATCGGGTCCTTCGGCTCGATCTTCTCTTCGGCGTCGATGCGGCGCTGAAAGGCCTCGAGAAACTCAGGCGATTCCTCGGTGCGGCCGTCCGCACCGATCAGGCCCTGGCTGTACATGTCGCGCTCCTCATGAATCGGGTGGCCGGATTATAGGTTACGAAAATCGGAAATCAAAACCGTTTTTGTAACATATCCGCGACCGGCATGGCCGGGGCACCGGCAAGCTCGGCGTCGAGCCATGCCTCGGAAAGAGGGAAGAGCGCGTGCCAGGCGCGCGCGACCCGCGGGCGCAGGTTGGCGCCCCGCCAGCCCGCCGGCGCCAGCTCGTCGGGAACGTCCACGAAACGAAGGATGTAGCGCCGCCAGCGATGCACAAGAAGTATGCGGGCCGAGAGCGCATCGAGCGGCGCGCCCGGCCCGCCTTCGTCCAGAAGGCGCTCGAGATGGGCCAGATCGGCGTCAAGGCGCTCGGCCTCGGTGCGCTGGCGATCCGACGCGACGGCCGCCTTCATGCTGTCCGGGACCGACAGGAGGCACCCCGCCGCAATGGCCCCCTCCGGCGCCGGCGCGGGCTCGTCCTCGGGCCAGGCGCGTGCAGCCCCGATCGAGAGCGACCGCGACGGCGGCGCGTCGCCCCCGAGCCAGAACTGCCAGCGCTCGATCGGACCGTTGCGCGGCGGCGCATAGATCAGGGTCGAGGCACGGCGCGCTTCGGCCACGCCGCGCTCGGTCAGGCGATAGAGCGTGTTGCGCCCGTCGCGTTCCCGGAGAAGCCAGCCGTCGGCCACAAGGCGCGAAAGCGCAGTGCGCAAGGCCCCGTCACCGATGCCGATCCGCGCCAGGAGAAGCCGAAGCCGCGCCGAGGGCACCCGGCCGCCCCGAGACAGGATGCAGTCGCCGAAGACGGTGATGACCAGGGACCAGACGCGCGGGCGGCCGTCTGCCTGGAAGGAACGGACGAGGGGCTCTAGCGGATCCATGCCCCGTCCTAGCGTTCGTAGGCCACCATCGTCAAAAGTTCGTATTCCGCGACCTGCTCGTCGTTCTGGTTGAACAGCGTCGCGTTCCAGGCGATCTCGCCATAGGTGTCTGTTCGCCGTGTCTTTCGTTTCGCGGTCAGGCGCACCCAGAGCCGGTCGCCCGGGCTGACCGGTTTCTGAAAGCTCAGCGCGTTCAGCCCCGTATTGGCGAGGACAGGCCCGGGGTCGGGCTGAACGAAGAGGCCGGCGGCGAAGGACAGAAGCAGATAGCCGTGGGCGACGCGCCCGGGGAAGAACGGGTTTGCGGCGGCGGCGTCCTCGTCCATGTGGGCGTAGAACGTGTCGCCGGTGAAATGCGCGAAGTGCTCGATGTCGGCAAGCGTCACCTCGCGCGATGGCGTGCGGACCGTCTCGCCGATCTCGATCTCGTTGAAGGTGCGCTGGAACGGGTGCGTCGGGCCCTCGATCTCGTCGGCGCCGGGCACCCATTCGCCCCCCACGGCGGTCAGGATGCGGGGCGAGCCCTGAACCGCGACGCGCTGCATGTAATGGAGGACGCCACGCAGGCCGCCCATCTCCTCGCCGCCGCCCGCGCGCCCCGGCCCGCCATGCACCAGATGCGGCAGGGGCGAGCCATGGCCGGTCGCCTCGGCCATCGACTCGCGGTCGTTGAAGTAGAGCCGGCCGTGCCAGGCCCCCATTGCCCGGACCATCGTCCGCGCCACCGCCGGGTCATGTGTGATGACCGAGGCGACAAGGCTTCCCCCGCCCCGGCGGGCCAGGGCGGCGGCATGGTCGAGGTCGCGATATCCCATGACCGTCGCGACGGGGCCGAAGGCCTCGACCTCGTGGACGGCACGGGCGCCATCGGGATCCGCCGCCCGGAACAGCATCGGGGGCAGGAAAGCGCCCCGCGTCGGGTCGGCGTCGACAAGTTCGATCCTGTCGGGATCACCGAAGACCGGCTCTGCTTCCGCGCCGATGGCGGCCACCCGGTCGAGGACGTCGCGCCGCTGATCGTGCGAGGCGAGCGCCCCCATCCGTACGCCTTCGGCCGCGGGGGCGCCGATGGTGACCTGCGACAGGCGCCCGCCGATGGCCTCGATCACTTCGGCCTCGAGCGCCCGCGGCACCATGATCCGGCGGATCGCGGTGCATTTCTGCCCGGCCTTTGTGGTCATCTCGGTCACGACCTCCTTCACGAAGAGGTCGAACTCGGGCGTGCCCGGGCCGGCATCGGGACCAAGGATCGTGGCGTTGAGGCTGTCCTGCTCAGCGATGAAGCGGGTGCCGCCGCCAAGAAGCCGTGGCGTCTGGCGCAGCCGGGCGGCCGTCTCGGCCGATCCCGTGAAGCTGACGACGTCCTGCGGCCCCAATCGGTCGAGGAGATCCCCCACGCCGCCGGCGATGAACTGCACCGCGCCTTCGGGCAGGAGGCCGCTTTCGACGATCATGCGGAAAGCGGCCTCGGCAAGATAGGCGGTTTGCGTTGCCGGCTTGACGATCGCCGGCATCCCGGCAAGAAGCGCCGGCCCCAGCTTCTCGAGCATGCCCCAGACGGGGAAGTTGAAGGCGTTGATGTGCACCGCCACACCCTCGAGCGGCACGGCCACATGGCGGCCGAGGAACGTGCCGCCCCGCGAAAGGCGCTCGACGCCGCCGTCGAGGTGAATGTCGCCATCCGGCATTTCCCTGCGCCCACGGGACGCATAGGCGAAGAGCGTCATGATTCCCCCATCGATGTCGATCCATCCATCGCGACGGGTGGCGCCTGTCAGGGGATTGAGGGCGTAAAGCTCTTCCTTGCGCGCATCGAGGTATTGCGCCAGCGATTTCAACATCCGCGCCCGGTCGTGAATGCCCATCTTCCGAAGGGCGGGGCCGCCCGCCTCGACCGCCCAGCGGATCATGCCCTCGGCGTCCGGCGCGGCGCTCCCGAGGGTCGCCACGACCGCGCCGTCGACGGGACCGCGGATCTCTCGCCGCGCGCCTGCGGCCGCCGTCCATTGCCCTTTCGCGAAGCTGCGAAGCTCGATCATGCGCTCCCTCCCTCGGCCACTATTGACCGCGCGGTCAGTTTTATTCATTCTCCGATGGCACGCAAGGGAGGAGCCGCCGTGACACCCGAGGAACGCGCCAGAAGAAGCGCCGCGGCGATGTGGCGTTCCGATGCCGCATCCAGATGGCTTGGCCTTTCGCTTGACGCGGTCGGGCCGGGCTGGGCGCGCATGTCCTTCACGGTCGCGCCGCACCACCTGAACGGCCATGGCATCTGCCATGGCGGGTACATCTTCACGCTGGCCGATTCGGCCTTTGCCTTCGCCTGCAACAGCTACAACCGCGTTGCCGTCGCCCAGCACAACACGATCAGCTACATCTCTCCTGCCCGGGCGGGCGAGCGGTTGGTCGCCGAGGCGCGCGAGGTTTCGCTTCAGGGACGCTCGGGCATCTACGATGTCACCGTTCGCGGAGACGGCGAGCGGATCGTGGCCGAGTTCCGCGGGTGTTCGCGCATCATCAAGGGAACACATTTCGACGAACAGACGGCCCCGGAAGTCGACCGGGCCATCGAGGGAGGAGACACATGAAGGACCTGTCGCCCCGGCGCGAGGACCTTGACCCGATCGAGATCGCCTCGCGCGACGAGATCACGGCGCTGCAGACCGAACGCATGAAATGGTCCTTGCGCCATGCCTACGAAAACGTGCCTTTCTATCGTGCCAGCTTCGACGCGGCCGGTGTCCACCCCGACGACTTCAGGGAACTCAAGGACCTGTCGCGCTTTCCGTTCACCGTGAAGCAGGACCTTCGCGACAACTATCCGTTCGGCATGTTCGCCGTGCCCCGGGAACAGATCGTCCGCCTCCATGCCTCGTCCGGGACGACGGGCAAGCCGACCGTCGTCGGCTATACGCGCCGCGACATCGAAACCTGGGCCGAGGTGGTGGCCCGGTCGATGCGGGCTTCGGGCACGCGGCCGGGTGACGTCGTCCATATCGCCTATGGCTACGGGCTCTTCACCGGCGGCCTCGGCGCCCATTACGGTGCCGAGCGGCTGGGCTGCACGGTCGTCCCCGCCTCGGGCGGGATGACCCCGCGGCAGGTCACGCTGATCGAGGATTTCGGCGCGCAGACCATCATGGTCACGCCGTCCTACATGCTGGCGATTCTTGACGAATACCGGGCCCAGGGACGCGATCCGCGTCAGTCCCCGCTCGAGGTCGGCATCTTCGGGGCCGAGCCCTGGACCAACGCCATGCGTCGAGAAATCGAGGACGCCTTCGACATGCATGCCGTTGATATCTATGGTCTGTCCGAAGTCATCGGCCCCGGTGTCGCCAACGAGTGCGTCGAGACGAAGGACGGCCTGCACATCTGGGAAGACCACTTCTACCCCGAGATCATCAACCCCGAAACGGGCGAACCGGTCCCGGACGGCGAGTTCGGCGAGCTTGTCTTCACCTCGCTGACGAAGGAAGCCTTCCCCATCATCCGCTACCGCACCCGCGACCTGACGCGCCTTCTGCCCGGCACCGCCCGTTCCATGCGGCGCATGGAGAAGATCACCGGTCGCTCGGACGACATGATCATCCTGCGCGGCGTCAACGTCTTCCCGACCCAGATCGAGGAACAGCTTCTGGCCATGGAAGGTCTGGCCCCCCATTTCCAGATC
>RFGD01000149.1 GCA_003696705.1 Alphaproteobacteria bacterium
ACATCTCCGCCTCCGGATTGCCCGCCTTTGCCCGTGCTTAGCCGATCACCCCCCTGCCGGCAACCGCACGGATACCCCGCCGGGCTGGCGTGGCGGGGGGCGGGACACTACCTTTGCCGCATGAACGCCAGGACCGGCCAGAATCCAGATCGGGATGGGCCCGGGTTCGACGACCTTGTCGCCCGGATCCGCGCCTGTCGTCTTTGCGCCGACCGGTTCGCGGCAACGGCGACGGGACACGAACCCGCCCCGGTCGTCTGGTTCCGTCCCGGCGCGCGACTTCTCATCGTCGGGCAGGCCCCCGGGCTTCGCGTCCACCGTTCGGGCAAGCCGTTCACGGACCCCTCCGGGGACCGGCTTCGGCACTGGCTGGAGCTTGACGAGGACACCTTCTACGACCTCGACCGGGTGGCCATCGTGCCCATGGCCTTCTGCTTTCCGGGTTACGACCGGCGGGGCAGCGATCTGCCACCGCCGCCCGACTGCGCCCGCGCGCACCGACATGATGTCATGGCAGCCCTCGGCGACGTGCCGCTGACCGTGCTGGTCGGCGCCCACGCCCAGCGCTGGCATCTCGGGAAGGATGCGCGGGGCGGCGTCACCGAGACCGTGCGCCGCTGGCGCGATCATGCGCCGCGGCTCTTCCCCTTGCCCCACCCCTCGTGGCGCAATACGGCATGGCTCAAACGGAACCCGTGGTTCGAGGCCGAGCTGTTGCCCGTCCTTCGCCGCCGCGTCAAGGAGGTGCTGAGGTCATGACCGACGACACGCCCACCGCGCTCGACCGCGCAAGGGCCCGGATGGATGCCGCCCCAGAGGACACGACGGCACGCCTTGGTTATTACCGCGCCGTGGCCGATTCCGAGCTTCTGGTCCTCCTCGCGGCCGAGCCCGAGGGCGACCGTGTCGAACCCGAACTGTTCCCCGTCGAGGGCGCGCGCTACGTCATGGCTTTCGACTCGGAAGAACGGCTTGCCGCCTTTGCCGACAGGCCCGTTCCCTACATCGGCATTCCGGGGCGCGCGCTGGTCCGGCTTCTGGCGCCGGAAGGGCTTGGCCTCGGCATCAACGTCGGCGTCGCGCCTTCGTCGATGCTGGTGCCGCCCGAAGGCGTCGCCTGGCTGGTCCAGACGCTCGACGCGGCCCCCGACAGCGTGGGCGACAGCCCGGTTGCCTTTGCACCGCCGGGCGACGCCGTCACGGCGCTCGCGCCGATCCTTTCCGCCCCGCTTGCCGCGGCCGGCGCCGGCGGCGCGCAGGCATGGCTTGCAGAAGCCCTCTATCCCGGCGGAACCACGGCGCCCCTTCTTGCCGTGGTGGGGGTGCCTGCCCCCCTGGCCGAGGATCTCGCGCGCGCCGTGCAGGAGGCAATCGCCTTCTCGGGCGCGGACGCGGCCGGCCTCGATGTCGCCTTCCTCGACCCGGATGCGCCGGCCGCCCGGGAAATTGCGGCCGTCGGGCAGCAGATCGAGATGCCCGCGACCACCCCGGCCGCACCGGAAAAACCCGACACGCCGGCAGCCCCCGGAATGGACCCCGAAAAGCCGCCCAGGCTTCGCTAGGCCGAGACTCGGCTAGTAGCCGGCAGCCCTGTCGACAAGGTGCAGAAGCGGTTCGCCCGCCTCGGCGCGGCGGATGTTCTCGGCGATGACACGCGCCGCGGTTTCGGGCCGTGTCTCGGAGGCGACATGCGGCGTGACGGTGACGCGCGGATTGTTCCAGAAGGGATGATCGGGCGGCAGGGGCTCGACCCTGAAGACATCAAGCGTCGCATGGCCAATCCGGCCCGACCGGAGGGCGGCAACCAGCGCATCGTCGTCAATGAGCGCGCCCCGGCCGGGGTTGATCACGACCGCGCCCCTTGGCATGAGCGCCATCCGCTCGGCGTTCAGAATGCCTTCCGTCTCGCGCGTGAGCGGCAGGAGGAGAACGAGGATCTCGGACCGCGCGAGGACCCGTTCGAGACCGGCCGCACCGCTTGTCGTCTCTACCCCTTCGATGTCGTGGGCGCGCCGCGCCCAGCCCGCGACCCGAAACCCGAGCCGCGCCAGGGCGCGGGCCGCGGCCGCCCCAAGTTCACCCAGCCCGAGGACCCCGACATGACGGTCCGAGGCAAGCGGCGGGATGGCCCGATCCCAGTGGGGCGCCGTGCGGCCGATATAGCGGTCCATGCCCAGATGGTGGCGCAGAACGTGGCCGGTGACGTATTCCACCATCCCCTGCGTCAGGCCGCCATCGACCATCCGCGCAAGGGGCGCCTTCAGTGTCGGGTTGCCGACGACATCCTCGACCCCCGCCCAAAGGTTGAGCACGGCCCGCAGCCGCGTGAAGGCCGAGAAATCCCGGACGGGCCCGTTCGGGGCGTAGACGATGTAGTCGACCGTCTCGGGCGCGGCGTCGGTGACCACGCGTGCGTCGACGCCGGCCTCGGCCAGGGCGCGGCGCAAAGGATCGCGGTAGCTTTCCCAAGCCTCGGGCCGCGCTGCGAAAAGAACGGTTGCCGTCATGCGTCACCTCGGCCTGTGGACATGGGCGCTCTGGACAAGCCCGAAACCCAGCATCAGGACGAGCATGGCCGACCCGCCATAGGACACCAGCGGAAGCGGGACCCCGACGACGGGCGCAAGCCCCATCACCATCGCCATGTTGACCGCGAAGTAGAGGAAGAAGTTTGCAGACAGGCCATAGGTCAGAAGCGCCCCGTAGCGGTCGCGGTTGCGCATGGCGGACGCCAGGCAGAAGAGCACGATGAGAAGATAGAGCGCAAGAAGCGAGGCCGCGCCGATGAAGCCGAATTCCTCGGCCAGCGTGGTGAAGATGAAGTCGGTATGCTTCTCGGGCAAAAAGTTCAGTCGCGTCTGCGTGCCCTGCATGAACCCCTTGCCGGTCCAGCCGCCCGAACCCAGGGCGATCTTCGCCTGGGTGATGTTGTAGCCTGCCCCCAGGGGGTCCGACGAGGGGTCCAGAAAGACGTCGATGCGACGATACTGATAGTCCTTCAGAAGCTGCCAGTCGGTCCCCCGGGACGAGAGCACCGCCCCGACGAGTCCCGCACCCGAAGCGATGACGGCCGCGAAATAGCCCCAGTGGACGCCCGCCGCGAACATGACCGCTCCGCCGCCAAGGACAAGAAGGAGCGCCGTGCCGAGGTCGGGCTGCTTGAGCACGAGCAGCGCGGGCACCACGACAAGAACGACCGGCACAAGGACCCAGAGCGGCCTCGATATCCGCTCGGGCGGCAGCCAGTCGTAATAGGCCGCCAGCGCCATGATGAGCGCGATCTTGGCAAGTTCCGAGGGCTGAAGGCGCATGAACCCGAGGTCGAGCCAGCGCTGGGCGCCCATGCTGGCGACCCCGAAAAGATCGACCGCCACAAGAAGGATGAGCGAGACAAGATAGCCAAGCCCCGACAACGATCGCCAGAACCACACGGGCGTAAGGCCGACGGCGAACATGACGACAAGGCCGACGGCGAAACGCTTCATCTGCGGCTCGGCCCAGACGTCGAGCCGACCGCCGGCGACCGAGTAGAGCATCAGGAAACCGACCGATGCCACGGCCGTGACCAGAAGGACGAGCGCCCAGTTCAAGTAAAGCACCTTCGACAGCCCCGTCGGGACGCGCTTTACCGTGTATTCGAGATAGCTCATGCCCGCGTCCTCTTGCCGTGCGGACCGGGCGGTGTGCGAAGTCGCAGCTCCTTCAGCATCGCGCCGATGCGCCCGCGCTGGCTTTCCGGATAGGCCTCGAGCGGGGGAACGTCGCCATAGAGCGTGCGCAGCATGATGTCGCGTGCGATCGGCGCGGCCGCGGTCGAACCGCCGCCGCCGTGTTCCACCACGACGGCCACGGCAAAGCGCGGGGCCTCGCGCGGGGCGAAGGCGATGAACAGTCCATGGTCACGCCGCTCCCAGGGAAGATCCTCGTTGCGGAAGACCCCGCGGGCCCGCTCGGCCTTGGTGATGTTGCGCACCTGGCTCGTCCCGGTCTTGCCGGCCATCTCCATGCCCTCGGCCACGATGCGCGACGAGAAGGCAGTCCCCCGGCGCGTGTTCGAAACCGCGTTCATCCCGTCGCGCACACGGTCGAGAATGCTTGCCGAGACGCCGATGGGCGGCGCTGGCGGATGGGGCACCTCGACGCCGTCGACCGATTTCACGAGCCTGGGGATGAGCGCCCGGCCCGAGGCGAGGCGCGCCGTCATCACCGCCAGCTGAAGCGGGGTCGTCAGGACGAACCCCTGCCCGATCGCGGCGTTGAGCGTGTCACCCACCAGCCAGTCCTTGCCGTACTTGCGCCGCTTCCAGTCCTTGTCCGGAACCAGTCCTTCGGACACCGCCGACATCGGCAGATCGAACCCCTCGCCCAGACCGAACCGCCGCGCCATGCGGGCGATGCGCTCGATGCCCAGCCGCTGCGCCATCTCGTAGTAGAACACGTCACAGGACTGCTGAAGGCTCTTGCGGATGTCCACGTGGCCATGCCCGCCCCGCCGCCAACAGTGGAACCGGCGCCCGGCCACCTCGACGAAGCCCGGGCAATAGACGGTTTCGGACGGGTCGATCACGCCGGCCTCGAGCGCCGCCGCCGCCACGACGGGTTTCAGCGTCGAACCCGGCGGATAGGCCCCCTGCACCGCCTTGTTGGACAACGGCCGGTGATCGTGCTCGAGAAGCGCCTTGTAATCCGCGACCGAGATGCCGCGCACGAACTTGTTCGGGTCGAAACTCGGGGACGAGGCCGAGGCAAGGATATCGCCGTTCCGGACATCGATGACGACCGCCGCGGCGCTTTCCTCGCCAAGGCGCGCCTGCACGAAATCCTGCAAGGCGGCGTCAAGCGTAAGCTGGACGTCGGAACCGGGCGTTCCCTCGATCCGGTCGATCTCGCGGATGACCCTTCCGACGGCGTTGACCTCGATCCGGCGCGACCCGGCCTTGCCGCGCAACAGCTGTTCGAGCCTTGCCTCGACACCCACCTTGCCGATCTGGAACCGCGGGATCTGGAGGACCGGGTCGGGGTCGTCCAGCCGCTCGAGATCATAGTCGCTGACCGGCCCGACATATCCGACCACATGGGCCGTGTCCTCGGCCCAGGGATAGATGCGGGACGTGCCGACCTCGGTCTGGATGCCCGGAAGCGTCGGCGCATTGACGGCAACCGCCGAGAAGTCCTGCCATGACACACGCTCGGCCACGGTCACCGGAACGAAGGCGCTGCGCCGCTCGAGGTCCTTCACGACCTCGTCGATCTCGGCCGGGGCAAGGTCGATGATCTTCGCAAGCCGGTTCAGAACGGCGCGAACATCGCCCGCCTCCTCGCGAACGATGGCGATGCGATAGTTCTGTTCGTTCCCGGCCAGAAGCGCCCCGTGACGGTCGACGATAAGTCCCCGCCGCGGCGGAATGAGGCGGATGTTGATCCGGTTTTCTTCGGCCAGAAGGCGGAACTGATCCGCCTGCTCGACCTGAAGCTGACGAAGCCGCAGCGCAAGAACGACCCCGGTGCCAAGCTGAAAGGCCCCGAGTATGACCCCCCGGCGCGTCATCCGCCCGGCGATGGCCCCTTCTGTCACCCGCGGCCGCCTCATGCCAGCCGTGGGGCGTCGGCGTCGCCCCCTCCCGTCGTGCGGATGCCGAGGACCATGGTCGAGACGAGGACGACCAGCGGATAGACGGCGACCGTGGCCGCGCCAAGGGCAAGGACGCGCCCCGGATCGGGCACGTCCGAGAACGTCACCCACAAGGCCGCCTGTCGCGCCAGAAGTGCCGTCATGAACAGGATCCCGAAGCGCGCCCATTCCGCAAGGAAGGAAGCCTCTCGGACCCAGCGACGCTGCGTCTTCAGATAGGCAGAAGCAAGGACGAGGATCGCGGCCCAAAGCCCCGGCGGCCGCATCAGAAGGAAATCCGAGACAAGGGCCGCGGTAGCGACAAGCGCCGCCGGCACGTATTCCGGGCGCCTGAAGCTCCAGGCCGCGACGGTCGCGAACATGATGTCCGGGCCGGGCATCCTTGCCCCGCCGGCTTCGCCGAGAGGCAGAAGCCTGAAGAAGACCTCGGCTGCGACGATACCCAGAAAGAGAAGGCGGCACGCAACGCGCCGGCCGGCGCGGGGATCAGCCATCGCCCCCCTCCGCTTCTGCCGTGAGCGGCCCCACGGGTTCGGGCACGATCAGGCTCCCCGGGCTCTCGATCCGCTCGGCGGGTGCCGACCGCAGGACGCGCAGGAACTCGAGCCGCCCGTAGTCGGCCGCCAGAAGGACGCGAAGCGTCCCGTCCTGGCCTCGCACCACCTGACCCACCAGAAGATCGGGCGGAAAGACGCCGGCATCGCCCGAAGTGACGATGCGGTCGCCCGCCCGCACGTCGTCGGCATCTTCCACGAAGGCAAGCCGGGGCAGGCCGGTGTTGTCGCCAACGACCATCGCGCGCTGCCCCGACGGCTGAACCGTCACGGGCACGCGGCTGCTTGGATCGGTCAGAAGGATCACCCG
This sequence comes from Alphaproteobacteria bacterium, assembly GCA_003696705.1. Taxonomy (GTDB): domain Bacteria; phylum Pseudomonadota; class Alphaproteobacteria; order Rhodobacterales; family Rhodobacteraceae; genus RFGD01. Next base: position 6,497 of record RFGD01000149.1, read on the forward strand.
CGACGTCGTGGTGCCGACGCCCGAGATGCGCCCGACAAGCCCGAGCCCGTCCATCGCCGCCCAGCCGTCCTGAATGCCGTCGCGGCGTCCGACATTCAAGAGGACCGAACGCCGGAAGGGCGAGCCGCTGTCGGCCATCACGACCCCCGTCACGAAGGTCAGGCTCGGGCTGAGCTTGACCTTGTTCAGATCAAGGAGCCGGGCGTTTTCCTGCTCGAGCTGAAGGGCCGCCTCTTTCCACGCCTTCATCCGCTTCAGTTCCCGGCGAAGCTCCTGGTTCTGTTCGTAGATGCGTGCGTAAGAGCGGAAATCCTCGGCCATGCGCGCCACCTGCGTCACGGGCGCCATCACCCAGTCGAGCGCCGGCACCACACGGTCGACGATCTCGGCCCTGAGGCGCTCGACGCGGGGGCTGTCAATGCGCCAGATCAGGAAGAGGCCCAGAAGCGCGACGACAAGCACGGCCAGAAGGATCCGGCGGACCGGCCGGCCATATTCGATCTCGTCGCTGCGTTCGCGTGCCACAACTGCCTTTCACGCCACCGCTGAGCGGGCCTAGCTTTCGTAGTCGATCACGTGGCGAAGCTGCTTTTCGTATTCAAGGGCCTTCCCGGTGCCAAGGGCCACGCAGTTCAGGCTTTCGTCGGCCACCGAGATGGCAAGCCCCGTCTGTTCGCGCAGCGCGAGGTCCAGATCGCCCAGAAGGGCACCGCCGCCGGTCAGCATGACCCCTCTGTCCACGATGTCCGCGGCAAGGTCGGGCGGCGTCGCCTCGAGCGCCGTCATCACGGCCTCGCAGATCTGCTGGACGGGCTCGGACAGGGCTTCGGCGACCTGGGCCTGGTTGATCTCGATCTCCTTCGGCACGCCGTTCAGAAGATCGCGCCCGCGGATCTGCATCACCGCGCCGCGCCCGTCCTCGGGCATGCGGGCGGTGCCGATCGAGGTCTTCACGCGCTCTGCGGTCGCTTCGCCCACCAGAAGGTTCTGGTGCCGGCGGAGATACGAGACCAGCGCTTCATCCATCCGGTCGCCGCCGACCCGGACCGAACGCGCATAGACGATGTCGCCAAGCGACAGGACCGCAACCTCGGTCGTGCCGCCGCCAATGTCGACGACCATGTTGCCGGTCGGGTCGGTGATGGGCATTCCGGCCCCGATGGCCGCCACGATCGGCTCGGCGATCAGCCCGGCCTTGCGGGCACCGGCCGACAGGACCGACTGGCGAATGGCGCGCTTTTCCACAGGGGTGGCGCCGTGGGGGACGCAGACGATGACCTTCGGCTTTGCGAAGGTCGTGCGCTTGTGCACCTTGCGGATGAAGTGCTTGATCATCTCCTCGGCGACATCGAAGTCGGCGATGACCCCTTCGCGCATGGGCCGGATGGCCTGGATCGAACCCGGCGTGCGCCCGAGCATCATCTTGGCGTCCTCGCCGACGGCAAGGACCTGCTTGCGACCGTCCTTGACGTGGTAGGCGACCACCGACGGCTCGTTGAGAATGATGCCCCGTCCCTTGACGTAGACGAGCGTGTTCGCCGTCCCAAGGTCGATTGCCATGTCCGATGACAAAAGACCCGTGATCCCACCAAGCATGAAAGCTGTCCCCGATATGCCTCGACCGAAGCGAGTCCCCCTCGCCCGCAACGGCGACTGTTATATGGCCGGCCGGCGGCGGGCGTAAAGGGGGGCGCACCGCCTTGATCGGCGGGAAGCCGCCCACCCGACGGTGGACGGCATGCCCGGCACCCGCGCTCAGACGGCCGTGCCCAGCCCCTCGCCCGGCTTCGTCTTCTCGCGCCGCACCAGAAGCTTGTTCAGCGCGTTGACATAGGCCTTTGCCGAGGCGACGACCGTGTCGGTGTCCGAGGCCTGGCCCGTCACCATCTTGCCATCCTCCTCCATGCGCACGCTGACGGTCGCCTGCGCATCCGTGCCTTCGGTGACCGCATGCACCTGGTAGAGAAGAAGCCGCGCCTCGTGCGGGAAGATCTCCTTGATCGCGTTGAACGTCGCATCGACCGGCCCGTCGCCCGAGGCGGTGACGCGGTGTTCCTCGCCGTCGACCGACAGGATGAGATCCGCCGACTGCGGCGCCTCGGTGCCACAGATGACGCGCAGGAACCGGACCTGGATGCGATCGTGCGCCGCACTTGTCGAGGCATCCGCCATCAGGGCCAGAAGATCCTCGTCGTAGATTTCCTTCTTGCGGTCGGCCAGCGCCTTGAAGCGGACGAAAACGTCCTTCAGCTGGTTGTCACCCAGTTCGAAGCCCAGCTCCTCGAGCTTCGCGCGCAGCGCGTGGCGACCGGAATGCTTGCCCAGGACCAGGTTCGAGTCCGTCAACCCGACGTCTTCGGGACGCATGATCTCGTAGGTGCCGGCATGCTTCAGCATCCCGTCCTGGTGGATGCCCGATTCATGGGCAAAGGCGTTCTTGCCGACGATCGCCTTGTTGTACTGCACCGGAAAGCCCGTCGCGGTGGAAACCAGCCGGCTGGCCTGGACGAGGCGCGTGGTGTCGATCCGCGTGCGGAAGGGAAGGACATCGTTGCGCACGCGCATGGCCATGACGACCTCTTCGAGCGCGGCGTTGCCGGCCCGCTCGCCAAGACCGTTGATGGTGCATTCGATCTGTCGCGCACCCGCCTCGACGGCGGCAAGCGCATTCGCGACGGCCATGCCAAGATCGTTGTGGCAATGTGTGGCGATGACCACCTTGTCGATGTCCGGCACCCGTTCCTTCAGCATTCGGATGATGCGGGCGCTTTCGTTCGGCACGGTGTAGCCGACCGTGTCGGGAATGTTGATCGTCGTCGCACCCGCCTTGATGGCGGTTTCGACGGCCCGGCACAGGAAATCATGCTCGGTGCGGGTGCCGTCCTCGGGCGACCACTGGACATCGTCGGTGTAGTTGCGCGCCCGCGACACCGACGCCTCGATGGCCTCGATCACCTCCTCGGGGTCCATCTGCAGCTTGTATTTCATGTGCAGGGGCGAGGTGGAAATGAACGTGTGAATGCGCGGCCGCCGCGCAGGACGAAGCGCCTCCGCCGCGCGATCGATGTCCTTGAAGGCAGAGCGGGCAAGCCCGCAGACCGTCGCGTCCTTCACGAGCTGGGCAATGTTCTGCACCGCCTCGAAGTCGCCTTCCGAGGCAATGGGGAACCCGGCCTCGATGATGTCGACGCCCATCTCGTCGAGGAGAAGCGCGATCTCGATCTTCTCGGACAGCGTCATGGTCGCCCCGGGCGACTGCTCGCCATCGCGCAGCGTGGTGTCGAAGATCAGGACACGGTCCTGTTCCGCCGCGCTGCCAGCCTGGCGTTCGGTATCAACGGATTGGTTCATCGGATTTCTCTCTGTCAGTCCCTAGCTTCGGATCCCGGGCCCTTGGCCCCTTCGCTTCGGCGCGACCGTAACCTCTGAGCGCGTGCGCCGAAGGGCACGCTCAGAGGCTGCTAAGGAGAAGAAGCAGGGCAGCAGCCGGACGCGACCCGGGCGCCGGGCGCGAGGAAGCGATATGGGTGCTGCCGAACATGCGCCGAACTATATGAAGATCGGCGGCCAAGGCAACCGTTGATTTTTCGATGACGCCGCACGCCGCCCACCGGGTTGGTCGCCCGATGCAGCGGCGCGCCAATGCCCGCATGCCGGCCCGCCGGACGGCGGGGGGCTTGGCGCGGCGGGTGCGCGCCTGTCAGTTGCCGCCCGTGCCGGCCGCGTCGTCGGCGCCCGCGCCGCCCTCGGCCCCGGCGGCCGGCGCCCCGGTCTCTTCACCGCCTTCTTCGGCGCCGAGAAAGCGGCCGCCTTCCCAGCGGCCCTTCTCCTCGGCGCCATTGGCATAGCGCATCGTGCCTTCGCCCTGACGCTTTCCATTCTGGAACATGCCTTCGTAGACGTCACCGTTCGCATAGCGGGCGACGCCGCGCCCGTGGATTTCGCCGCCCTGCCATTCGCCGGTGTATTCGAAGCCGTCGGGCATGCGAATGGTGCCCATGCCTTCGCGCTGACCGTCGACGAACTCGCCCTCGTAGACGGAACCGTCGGCGTAGACGGCCTTGCCCTTGCCGTGCCGCTTGCCGTCCTTCCATTCGCCCTCGTAGCGATAGCCGTCGGGCAGGGTCATCACGCCCTGCCCATGGGGCTTGCCGTCGTGGAACTCGCCCTCGTAGACCATGCCGTTCGCATAATGCGCGACGCCCTGGCCCTCGATGACGCCGTCCACCCAGGTGCCCTCGTAGGACGACCCGTCGGGGTAGACGATCTTGCCCCGACCGTTCGGCAGATCGGCCCGGAACTCGCCCTCGTAGACCGAGCCGTCGGGATAGGTGACCTTGCCGACGCCCTCGATCCGGCCCTCGACCCATTCCCCCTCGTAGACATAGCCGTCGCTGCCGCGGAAGGTGCCCTTGCCGTGGCGCTTGTCGTTCCGGAACTCGCCTTCGTAGACATCGCCGTTGGCGTAGGTCACCTTGCCTTCGCCATGGCGCTTGCCGTCGACGAAGGTCCCTTCGTAGACGTCGCCGTTGGGCTGTTTCAGGATGCCGAATCCATTGATCTGCCCGTTCTTCCACGTGCCGGTATAGGTCAGGCCGTCGGGCATGGTCAGTGTCCCTTCGCCCTCGCGCGCGCCGTTCACAAGCTCGCCTTCGTAGACCGAGCCGTCGGGATAGGTGATCTTGCCCTTCCCGTCCTTGACGCCGTTGACCCAGTCGCCCTCGTAGCGATAGCCGTTCGGGCTTTCCATGATGCCCTTGCCGTGGTGAAGGGCGTTGCGGAACTCGCCTTCGTAGCGGACCCCGTTGGCGTAGACCGCGACGCCCTTGCCGGTGATCTTTCCGTCCACCCACTCGCCCTCGTAGGTGCCGCCGTCGGGAAAGGTGATCTTGCCGAAGCCATGGGGCTTGCCGTTCTCGAAGTGCCCCTCGTAGACCGAGCCGTCGGGATAGCGGGCGATCCCGCGCCCCGTCATTTCCCCCTCGACCCAGTCGCCGGTGTATTCGAACCCGTTCGGAAGCCGGTAGGTGCCACGCCCGTGCTGCTTGCCGTCCTTGAAGGTCCCTTCGTAGACGCCGCCGTCATCATATTGCTTGACGACCACCTCGCCCGAAGTCTGGGCCCCGGCGCCAAAGGCCGCGCCCGCAATCGCGCCCGACAGAACCATTGCCGCCACACGCGCGCGGCCCGACATCCGCCTGTCCTGCACCTTGCTACTCCTCCGGCTGTTGGCATCTGGGCGGGTCGAACGTAGTCCAGCCCTTCGGACCTGACAACGCTTTTCCCCAGCGGCACGCTGTGCGGCGGCGCCCCCTTTTCCTTGGCCGCCGTTCTGATAGGAATTGCGTCGGAAAGCAGGAGCGGACATGGCGGACAGGTTTCAACTCACCCTCGCGCAGCTCAACCCGACCGTGGGCGCCATCGACGAGAACGCCGGCAAGGCGGAGGCCGCCTGGGCGGCGGCGCGCGACGCCGGCTCGGACATGGTTGCGCTGACCGAGATGTTCGTCACCGGCTATCAGACGCAGGATCTTGTGTTGCGTCCGGCCTTCGTCGCCCACGCAATGCAGGCGGTCGAGGGTCTGGCGGCGCTTACCGC
>RFGD01000553.1 GCA_003696705.1 Alphaproteobacteria bacterium
ACAAATAGCAACACCTTTGAGTAGCCGTGTACGAGGAAACTTTTACGCACGGTTTCGGACGAGAGGGGAGTGGTGGCAACATCCTCCTCGACTCTTCTATCGTTCTTTGGCATTGCAGTATGAACATCGTTCAACTTCTGGTAGATGGTTAAAGCGTACCGAGCTTAACGCCATGCTGCCAAATCTAAAGAAAGAATTACCTTGGCTAAAAACTGACTGCTACTCTCAGGTTCTACAGGCAACATCCAAACAATTAGAGCAAGCTCTCAAGAATTGGTTTGAAGGTAGAGCAAAAAAGCCAAGATTCAAAGCCAAGCAAAATAGACAATCGATTAGTTTTCCTCAAAATGTTTTAGTGGGTGAGAATCAGTTACGAGTACCAAAAGTAGGCTTGATTGATGCAAAAGTAACTCAAAAAATAGAAGGAGCAATTAAAACAGTAACCATTAGTGTTACGCCATCAGGTAAATACTTTGCAGCAATTGGCTTGGATGATGGTCGAGAGGAAAAGGATAAAAGTACAGATGGTACTGTAACTGGCATTGACTTAGGGTTAAAAGATTATGTTACTTGCCATAACGGGACTGACAGTTATTCAGTTAAACATCCAAAATGGCTTAAGCACAAACAAAGAAGCTTAAGAAAACACCAAAAACAATTATCAAGGAGAAAAAAGGGTAGCAATAGAAGAAACAAAGCTAGAGTCTTGGTGGCTAGAACTCATGAAAAATTAAGTAATGCACGCCAAGACTTTTTGCACAAACTATCTCGTAAAGTAACCGACGAAAGCCAAGTCGTGGTAGTTGAGAATTTGAACATCAAAGGAATGGTCAAAAACCGTAAACTGAGTAAAGCTATTGCTCAGTCTGGGTGGGGAATGTTTCTCATTTTTCTTGACTACAAACTAAAACACAAAGGCGGTGTTTTGGTAGAGGTAGATAGATTTTTTCCCTCTAGCAAGCTATGTTCTAACTGCGGACATAAGCATGATGAATTGCAGCTAAAAGACCGAGAATGGGTCTGTCCTGTTTGTCGCATTACTCATCAAAGAGATGAAAACGCAGCTAAGAATATTAGATTAGAGGGTATAAGAATCCTTGGGCTGGGACACAGCCCTCATGGAGATGTTGTCAGACTTCAGACTTGTTCCGAAGCTACTGTCTGTGAAGTGAGTACCACCTCAGTAGCTTAACGGCTGTTGGGAATCCCCCGATTTATCGGTGGGAGGATGTCAGCGCGACCTGAACTGGTCGTTTAAATCGAGACTCCGAAGTCTCTAGGGGTGTCTAACCCCCTACCCTCGTAGAATATAACTCAATATGAGTTAGG
>RFGD01000554.1 GCA_003696705.1 Alphaproteobacteria bacterium
AGCGGCGCCTCGACGCGCGTCAGGCATTTCTCGAAATCGGTGGTCTCCTGCTCGGCGATCCGGTGGACGCGTTCGGGCGGAATCCGGCGAATGGTATCCGGGCCGATCGAATCCAGGTCGCCGATGACGGCATCGGGGACAATCCCGGCGGAAATCAGCCGATCGGCGCCGCTGTCGGCGGCAACAATGGGGCCCGCCGGCCACTTGCCCGCAAGAAGGGACTCGGATTGCGGCGAAGATGGGCCGAAAAGTGTCAAGATTTTGTCAGTCTTGACAATGACTTCGGGCTCGAAGGTATTGTTCTGCATCACCGAAACAAAGCCAGATTTTTTCACGGTTCCGTCCCCGGGTTTCCCGGGAATTTTCTTTGGGCCGCCATTCGCGCCATGGTACAAAGTCCCTTGGGTCGGGGAGATAGGGAAACGGATATGGTTGGTGCGAGTAAGATCCTAACCGTCTCATATGGGACATTCTCCTGCACGCTGGAAGGCTTTGACGATCCCTTCAGCACGATGAAGTCGATCGCGGAGTATTTTCGCGATCTGGCGGCCGAGGACCGGTATTTCGGAGCCGAGCCGCCGACACCCGACATGGCGATGCTTCAGCAGATTGCCGAGCGTGAGATCCACCGCCGCGTCATCGGTCGCGAGGCCGAGGGCGGCGTGGTCCTGACGCCTGCCGAACCTGCCGAGGGCGAAGGGACGGAGGCCGCTCCGGAAGCTGCGGTGACCGAGCCGGCGCCTCGTGCGACCGCCCCGGCCCAGGCGGCCCCCGCCGCCCCTGCCGAGACGGCCCCTGAGCCGGCCGCACCCGCGCCGGCCACGGCCCGGGTCGAAAGCGTGGCCGAGAAGCTTGCGCGCATTCGTTCGGTGACGGGTGGTGCGACCATTGCGCCGCCGCCCGCCGAGGAGGAATACCTCGAGGATACCGAGGAGGAGGTCGCGGCCATCGCGACCGCCGAGGCCGCGGCCTTCGCCGACCACTTCGAGACGTCGGAAGAAAGCGCCGAAGAGGCCGAAGAGCCGGTCGAGGCCG
>RFGD01000018.1 GCA_003696705.1 Alphaproteobacteria bacterium
ATCGTCGAGCGCAGCCGCCCGACGCGCACAGCCTATCTCGAACGCATGCGCCGCCAGTGGGAGGAGGGCCCCCGCCGGGCGCATCTTTCCTGCGGCAACCAGGCACATGCCTATGCCGCGATGGGCCCCGACAAGGAGCTTCTGGCCGACGGCCGCGGGCCGAACATCGGGATCGTCACGGCCTACAACGACATGCTCTCGGCCCATCAGCCCTTCCGCGACTTCCCCGAGATCATCAAGGACGCGGCCCACGACGTCGGCGCCACGGCGCAGGTGGCCGGCGGCGTTCCGGCCATGTGCGACGGCGTCACCCAGGGTCAGCCCGGCATGGAGCTCTCGCTTTTCTCGAGAGAGGTGATCGCCCTTTCGGCAGCCGTTGCGCTGTCGCACAACACCTTCGATTCGGCCGTCTATCTTGGCGTATGCGACAAGATCGTGCCGGGGCTGGTCATGGCGGCGGCGACCTTCGGTTATCTGCCGGCGGTCTTCCTGCCGGCGGGTCCCATGACAAGCGGTCTTCCGAACGACGAGAAGGCCCGCATCCGCCAGCTTTTTGCCGAAGGCAAGATCGGCCGCCGAGAGCTCATGCAGGCCGAGATGGCCTCGTATCACGGCCCGGGAACCTGCACCTTCTACGGCACGGCGAACTCGAACCAGATGCTCATGGAAATCATGGGGCTGCATCTGCCGGGCGCAAGCTTCGTCAACCCCGGCACGCCCCTGCGCGAGGCCCTGACCCGCGCCGGCGCCCGGCGCGCGGCCGAGATCACCAATCTTGGCAACGACTTCCGCCCCGCCTGCGAGATTCTGGACGAACGCGCCTTCGTCAACGGCATCGTCGGCCTCATGGCAACGGGGGGCTCGACGAATCTTGTCATCCACCTGCCGGCGATGGCCCGGGCGGCCGGGATCCTTCTGTCGCTCGAGGACTTCGCCGAGATCTCGGATGTCACGCCCCTTCTTGCCAAGGTCTATCCGAACGGCCTGGCCGACGTGAACCATTTCCACGCGGCCGGGGGGATGAGCTTCCTCATCGGTGAACTTCTGGATGCCGGGCTCTTGCATCCCGATACGCGCACCGTCGTCGGCAACGGCCTTGTCGACTATGTCCGCGAGCCGCAGCTTCAGGACGGCAGGCTTGTCTGGACCGAGGGCGCGCGCACGTCGGAAAACGACAAGATCCTGCGCCATGCCTCGGATCCCTTCCAGCCGACCGGCGGGTTGCGGCAGCTGTCGGGGAACCTCGGGGCGGCGGTGATGAAGGTTTCGGCCGTTGCCCCGGACCGGCATGTGATCGAGGCGCCGGCCGCCTGTTTCGACAATCAGGACGCCGTGAAGGACGCTTTCCGCGCCGGTGCGCTCGATCGCGACGTGGTGGTCGTGGTTCGCTATCAGGGGCCGAAGGCGAACGGCATGCCCGAGCTTCACGGCCTGACGCCGGTCCTGTCGGTCCTTCAGGACCGCGGCCACCGGGTCGCGCTGGTGACGGACGGGCGGATGTCGGGCGCCTCGGGCAAGGTCCCGGCGGCCATCCATGTCTGCCCCGAGGCCGCGGACGGCGGACCCATTGCGCGGCTTCGCGATGGAGATATCATTCGCGTCGATGCGCACGAGGGGGTCCTGTCGGTGCTGAACGAGGATGCGCTGGCACGCCCCGCCGCACCGCCACCGCCGGCGGAAGTCGGCCTTGGCCGAGAGCTGTTCGGATTGTTCCGCGGGGCCGTCGGCCCGGCGACCGAGGGCGCGTCGGCCATCCTGCCGGCGCTTCGGGACTAGGGAAGGGAAGAGATCGTGACACCGCTGGAATCTTCGGCAGAAATGCGGCGCCTGTGTTCACTGGCGCCGGTCATCCCCGTGCTCGTCGTGCGTGACGCGGCCATCGCGGCCCCGTTGGCCGAGGCGCTCGTGGGCGGCGGGCTTCCCGTCATCGAGGTGACGCTGCGAACCGACGCGGCGCTGGACGCCATCGGGGCCATGAGCCGCGTAACGGGCGGCATCGTGGGGGCAGGGACGCTCTTGTCGGCCGAAGACGTCCGCCGGGCGCGCGATGCCGGCGCGGCTTTCGGGGTCTCTCCGGGGGCGACGGATTCCATCCTCCAGGCGGCCGAGGACGTGGGCCTTCCCATGATGCCTGGCGCGGTGACCGCGACCGAGGTGATGGCGCTGCGCGAACGCGGCTACGACATGCTGAAGTTCTTCCCCGCCGAAACCTCCGGCGGTGCTGCCGCGGTGCGCGCCCTGGCCGGCCCGCTGCGCGAGGTCGAGTTCTGCCCGACCGGGGGGATCTCGCCGGCGACGGCGCCGCAGTATCTCTGCCTCGACAACGTGCGCTGCGTCGGCGGCAGCTGGATCGTCCGTGACGACCTTGTGTCGGCATGCGACTGGGCCGCCATCCGCGAGCGTGCGGCCGAAGCGGCGCGGCTTCGGTCCTGAGGGCCGAAACGCGCGCGCCGCGCGCCTCTCGCCTATGGCTCAAGCGCGATCGGAAACCGCGCGCGGATCTCGCGGTCGAGCGCGGGATCGAAGGCCGCCGCGGACGGCTCTGACAGGATCTCGTTCTTCCGCCTGATCGCGTTCCGGAGAAGATCCGGCCGGCCGCGCTCTTCCCATTCCTTGGGGCTCGAGCGGTCGCCGAGCGCGGGATAGACATAGTCCGTCTGCATCCGCGCAAGCGTCTGGCCATGGCCGAGGTAGTGGCCCGGCCCGCCAAGGCAGACCTCGCGCATCGCCTCGACCGAGACGCTGTCCTCGTCCACCTCGATGCCGCGCACGCAGCGCAGGCACTGGCCGATGAGATCGTCGCCAAGGATCAGGCTTTCGAGCGAGAAGCCAAGAAGCGACGCGTGCATGCCCGCCGCCTCGTAGACGAGGTTCAGCCCGGCCAGCCCGGCCAGGACGTTCGAGATGGCCTGCTCCCAGCCGGCCTGCATGTCCGGCAGTTTGGCGTCGGCGATCCCGGCCGCGGCCCCGCCGGGAAGGCCGTAGAAATGGTGCATCTGCGCGCACCCCGCGGTCAACAGCGCCTGTTCGCCCGAACCGCCGGACATGGCCCCGGTCCGCAAGTCCGAAACGAAGGGCCAGGTGCCGAAGACCGCCGGGTGCCCGGGTCGGATCGCGTTGACGTAGACGACACCGGCAAGACATTCGGCGACGGCCTGGACGATGGCCCCGGCAATGGGCGCCGGCGCCGTCGCCCCGGCCTGCCCGGCCGAGAGAAGAAGAACCGGCATGCCGGCGGCGATGCAGCGCTCCATCACGCGGCAGCTCTCGGTCGCGAACTTGAGCGGCGGGACGACGAAGCAGTTCGAGTTCGACACGAACGGCCGCGACCGCCAGGCATCCTCGCCGCCGGCGATCATGTGCAGAAGCTCGACAGCGCCGTCGACATATTCGGGCTCGGTGCACGAGGTGCCGACATGCTTTGTCGTGCCCGAACAGCAGGCATAGATCGTGTTGATGTCGAGGGCATAGTTGTCCGCCACGTCACGGGCGACCATGGGGCGCTGCACGAAATGGATGTTGTCGAGCCTGTCGGCGATGCGCGCGGCGTCATGAAGGTCGCGCAGCGTCGAGTCGCGGTATGTTCCCGTCTCGATGTCGACAAGGTGGACGGCGGCGCCGGCCGTGCCGTAGTGCACGCGCTTGCC
>RFGD01000555.1 GCA_003696705.1 Alphaproteobacteria bacterium
CAAAATGAATTTACCCGGGCGGGGCACGGCCGTTTCCTGGACAGCAGGCGGGTTGGCTGGTTGGGTTGTTGGTTGGCCGGTTTCGTTTGCGCCGCAGGCGGCGAGAACGGCCGTGAACAGAATGGACAGAAGCAGGATGAAACGTTTCATGATAGGACTCCATTGGCTTGAATGAATTATGATTCGCCATTGATACGTAGAGAAAGGTACGTGTCGTCGCCGGTGTTGTAAATGACCTGGAAGTAACAGTCGCCGCCATCATCTACAATTACGGCCGTTTCTTGCCAGTCAAAATCCTCGCCATCGCAGAAAAAATTGGCTTGAATCAGCTTGTCGTCCCCTTGCACAAGGCCAAAGTATTGCCGCTCGTAGTCAGGAAGACGGGACAAAATGCGGCTGGCGTCATTTATGTCGTCGCTGCTTTCCTGCAAAAAAGCAGTCAAGCCGCTTTCCAGGCCGGCAACGTCTGCTTCCGATGGCGTCCAGGCGCCGTCAGCAGAGGTATTGAACATTTTGAGGTTTTCGGCAGTTACAGCTTCCGGGAAAATGGCGCCGGTGTAGGTTTCTGTTTGCACCAGGGCGATGGCTGCTTCGGGCTGGAAACCAAATGCGTACGTCTCATCTGGCGATTCGTAGGGCAGTTGTTGGGGCGTGGTGAGGGTGTAGCCGGTGAATTTGGCGGCAATCACTTGCAAATTCATTTCCAGGCAAGGCCCCGGCGATGTAGCAAAAATCTCGGCAACGCCGTTTTCGTCGCTGGTCGCCCGGCTGTAAACGGTGGGTTCCAGCACAAATTCGATGCCGGGCAACGGCCGTTCCGCTTCATCCCAAACGCCATTCCCATTTTCATCCACCCAGGCCAGCGCAGTAGCGCTTTGAAAGCAGTCAGCCTGGAGGGGGACTGTCGCTGTGGGCTGTGTTTGGATTGGTTGGCTGGTTTCGTTAGCACGGCAGGCGGCGAGAACGGCCGTGAAGCCAATTATGATGAACAAAAAGTAGCGTTTCATAACAAAAATCTCCTGCGAAAATGTAGCTACGAGACGCCATCTTCCCAGACCTGGGGCTACGGCTCGTCATAAGGATACTCCGGAATGAGGGTGGAGTAGACCATCAGGTAACGGCCGTCTGGCAGACGCGCCACACCGGGGTCCTTCACGCCAATCTTCTCCAGCGGGCTGGATTCGTCCAGCGTCAGACGAACGCCGTCCTCCAACACCCAGTTTTGACCATCCGTGGTGAACACCGAGTAGATGGCCGAAGCGGCGCTGCGGGGCTGCTGGATGAAGCCGTAATAGCGGTAGCCGCCTTCGACGGCGATGCCGTTGGCAAAGAGAAAGTCGTCCATTTTCAGGTCGTCTTGCCGGGTGAAGTTCAACCCGTCGGGCGAGGTGGCATGGTAGTTGATGCCCGGCTGCCCGCCGCCAAAGTAGTGCCAGGTATCGCCGATTTGCAGCACGGTGGGGTCCAGCACGGGTCTGCCCGCCACGCCAAAGCGGGCGCCGGATTCCATCTCAAAGGTGTAGCCATCGTCTGAGATGGCCGAGTAGGACTGCAGCACGGCATCCGGGGAAGCGGCAGCAGAGGTGAAGTAGAGGCGGATACGGCCGTCTGGCGTAAACTCCACAGTGGGATCAACGGCCACCGGCTGAACACCCTCCATGCCGGTGATGCTGGTCTTGTGGTACGTCCAATTCGCCGCATCCCGGCTGACGGCGACGACGATCTGGTTGCGGACTTCCTCCGGGCAGAGGGTGACAAAGTAAACGCGGATTTCACCGCCGGGCATGACCAGTACATCCGGCACATCGGCCTGGTCGGCGAGGATTTGACCGGCGCTGGTGAAATTCAGCCCATCGCTGCTGAAGGCGATCATCAGCCGGGAAGCCCAGGGGCCAATCTGGTTTTGGTCTGCGTCCAACGGCTCGCCGTAGCCGGAGCAGGGCATGAAGTCGCCGGTTGGCGTCGTGGGCAGCTGCGGTTGTTCCGGCTGACCCGGCGGCGGATTGTCCGGCTGACCGCTAAACCCTTTGTAGAAGAAGGCATAACTGCCATCGGGCAAGGCCACCAGCGACGGGTCGGCGCCGCTGGGGATGAAATGGCCTTCTTCCACCGTCCATGTCTGGCCGCCGTCGCTGGAGATGAGGCTTTGGCTAAGGTAGAGGCGAATACGGCCGTCCGGCATCGCCGCCAGTTCAGGAATACCCGGCATGGTGATGGTAACACCGGTCAGTTCAAAGTTGGCGCCGTCATCG
>RFGD01000556.1 GCA_003696705.1 Alphaproteobacteria bacterium
CCGCCTCGGCCCGGGTCTTCTGGCGCATGTAGTCGGTCCAGCCGCCGGCATGCACCTGCGCCCGCCCATCCCCTTCCATCGCGATCGTGGTCGTCGCCACCCGGTCAAGAAAGTCCCGGTCGTGGCTGACAAGAAGGACTGTCCCGGCGAAATCGGCCACCAGTTCCTGAAGAAGGTCCAGCGTCTCGACGTCAAGGTCGTTGGTGGGCTCGTCGAGAACCAGAAGGTTCGCCTCGCGCGCCATGAGCCGTGCAAGGAGAAGCCGCGCCTTCTCGCCGCCCGAGAGCGAGCGCACCGGCGCCCGCGCCTGGGATTCGGAGAAGAGGAAGTCCTTGAGATAGCCGACGACATGCCGGGGTTGGCCGCGAACCATCACCTGATCGGACCGCCCGCGGACCCCGATGCCGGGGTCCAGCGTCAGCGTTTCCCACAGCGTGGCATCCGGGTCGAGCGCCGACCTGTTCTGGTCGAACACGGCAATCTCGAGGTTGGTGCCAAGCCTGACGCTGCCGGCATCCGGTGCAAGCTCTCCGATCAGCATGCGCAACAATGTCGTCTTCCCGACGCCGTTGGGTCCGACGAGCGCGACGCGGTCACCTCTCAGGATCCTCAACGAGAAGTCGCGGACGATCTGCCGCCCTTCCCATGCCTTCGAAAGGCCCCGCGCCTCGATGACGAGCCGGCCGCTCCCGCGCGCATCCGACAGCTCCATCGAGGCCGTGCCCTGCCGGCCGATCATCTCGGCCCGTTGCCGCCTGAGGTCGGCAAGCGCCCGCAGCCGCCCCTGATTTCGGCGCCGGCGCGCGCTGATCCCCTCGACGGCCCAGCGCGCTTCTTCCCGGATCTTCCGTTCGAGCTTGTGGCGCGCCTCGTCCTCGGCCGCCCAGGTGGCGTCGCGCCAGGCCTCGAAATGATCGAAGCCCTTGTCCTGCCGGCGGAGGATGCCGCGATCGAGCCACAGCGTTGCGCGCGAAAGGGCCCGCATGAAGGCCCGGTCGTGCGAGATGAGCACGAAGGCGGCCCGCGTCTCGGCAAGCTGCCGCTCGAGCCAGAGGACCGCCTCGATGTCGAGGTGGTTGGTCGGCTCGTCAAGGAGCATGAGTTCGGGTGCCTCGGCCAGAAGCCGGGCCAGGGCCGCACGCCGCCGCTCGCCGCCCGAGGCCGTCGCAACCGGCGTTTCGGGGCGGAACTTGAGCCCCTCGGCCGCCATCTCGACCCGATAGGCTTCCGCCGGGCCAAGCATGGCCGCGGCAAAGTCGCCAAGCGTGCGGAACCCGGACATGTCCGGGTGCTGTTCCATGTAGCCGACGCGAATGCCGGGCGCGACGACACGCGTGCCCCCGTCGGGCTCGACCAGCCCGGCCATGACCTTCATCAGCGTCGACTTGCCGGACCCGTTCCGCCCGACAAGCGCCAGCCGGTCGCCGGGGTGGACGACCAGATCGACCCCCTCGAAAAGGGGCTGTCCGCCGAAGCCAAGCGTGATGTCGGAAAGCTGCAGAAGGGGCGCGCGTGCCATGGCGCTGAGCTAGTCGGCCGCCTGGTCCCGGTCAAGCCCCGGCAGGGCCGTCAAAGCGCGGCCGCCAGGCGTCCGAGCGCGCGCAGCCGCCCCGCGGGAACGGCGCGCGCGTCAAGAAGTGTGAAAACGTGGCAAGTGCCAAGGTCGCGATCGATTACCACGTGTCGGCCGACCCGCGCGCCCAGGGCCAGATACATCGCAAGAAGCGGCGGCAGGGGCTCTGTCACGCCGGTGCCCGGGGCGGCCAGCGCGCCAAGCGGCACGCTTTCGCCGCCACGCGGACGGATACCGGCGCCAAGGGCACCTTCCAGACGCCGCCCGGCCAGGCCGGCAAGGGGCGCCCTGTGCACATCCGGCCGGGTCCCGGGAAAGGATGTGCACCCGAAGAGGTAGCGGGCCGACACGCGCTCGGCCTCGGCGGTGATGGCGGCGAAAACTGCGCGGAGAACGTCGGGGTGCGCCGGGCCGGGACGGACGCAGAGCCGTCCGACCTCGAGAAGATGCGCACGCAGCGCTGCAAGCGGTCGCAGGTCGTAGAAGCGGCCCGTGTAGCCGCCCGTCGGATCGTCGTCGGGCCCGAAATGACGAAGCCGTGCCGTGGCCAGAAGACCGCCGCCGGCCGCGTCCTCGACCAGAAGGTGGCGCGCCTCTGCGTCGAAGGGGTCGCGGTCATCGTGCCGCCCTGCGCGATAGACCTGCCGGCGGAGCGCAAGGGCCGGCCCCGCCGCGCCGTCGTCCACGACGCTGACCCGAAGGCGTCCC
>RFGD01000557.1 GCA_003696705.1 Alphaproteobacteria bacterium
AATCGCCCCCGCGATTGAAACTGCAGATTCGGAACTCCGAATACCAGCCAAACGCCGACGCTCAACCCCCCAAAGAATCGCCCCCGCGATTGAAACACAAGGCCACCGGTGGGGCACAAAAAATTAATTAAGCTCAACCCCCCAAAGAATCGCCCCCGCGATTGAAACCGCCTAATGTATCCGTTGAGGAAATCTCAATAAGCGCTCAACCCCCCAAAGAATCGCCCCCGCGATTGAAACTGCCACATGCACGCGGATAACGCCAAATGGTGATGGCTCAACCCCCCAAAGAATCGCCCCCGCGATTGAAACAAACTGCCTCCCCGATTTAATTTCCCGACATCCGCGCTCAACCCCCCAAAGAATCGCCCCCGCGATTGAAACGTTGCCGTGTATGAGCTTATAAAGCCTTCCGCCTCAAGCTCAACCCCCCAAAGAATCGCCCCCGCGATTGAAACATCGGGCAGTCATTTACAATAGACTGCCCGGGTACACGCTCAACCCCCCAAAGAATCGCCCCCGCGATTGAAACTCTACACCAATCTCGCGTGGGTGCGGGTGACATGGGAGCTCAACCCCCCAAAGAATCGCCCCCGCGATTGAAACGATGTTTTTCCCGTACCCCCCTTGTTGTTTCCCACTGCTCAACCCCCCAAAGAATCGCCCCCGCGATTGAAACTTGAATTAAAAGAAATGCGTGTTGCCAGCGCCTTGCTCAACCCCCCAAAGAATCGCCCCCGCGATTGAAACATGCCTATGTCTTGCTTTTATCTTGTACCCATTAGCTCAACCCCCCAAAGAATCGCCCCCGCGATTGAAACGGGTGATTCGGATGGGGAAGGAGAGGAAGGGGGAAGCTCAACCCCCCAAAGAATCGCCCCCGCGATTGAAACTTGTCTGCTGTCGTGAAAGCCGTCATCATAGATACGCTCAACCCCCCAAAGAATCGCCCCCGCGATTGAAACAGGATTTTATCGTTAGTAGGAATGGCCGCTTTTATTCGCTCAACCCCCCAAAGAATCGCCCCCGCGATTGAAACAGCATGGTGGCTAACTCAGTGGCCGGTATTGATATTGCTCAACCCCCCAAAGAATCGCCCCCGCGATTGAAACTCTACCTGGTTTATTTAAATCAATTCATACATATAAAGCTCAACCCCCCAAAGAATCGCCCCCGCGATTGAAACTTCACTGCGCCTGCGGCCTCGCGGACAACGCGCAGCCGGCTCAACCCCTCAAAGAATCGCCCCCGCGATTGAAACGAGTATTTTCACCGCAAATGATTCAATCTGTCCAAGGCTCAACCCCCCAAAGAATCGCCCCCGCGATTGAAAC
>RFGD01000150.1 GCA_003696705.1 Alphaproteobacteria bacterium
AGCCCGCCTTGCGCAGGCGCGCTCGAACCTTGCGGCCGCGCGCGGGCAGTTCGAGATCTCGCGCGCTGTCTACGAGGCCGCGATCGGGCACAAGCCCGGCACCGTAAGCCTTCCGGCGTCGTTGCCGGCGCTGCCGAAGTCGCTGGCCGATGCAAAGGCCCGCGCCCGGGCCCACAGCCCGTCGATCGGGGCCGTTCAGCACAATGTCCGCGCCAACGAGCTTCTTCTTGCCGCGGCCGAGGCCGGTCGCAAGCCGCAGGTCGCCCTTGGCGCCCAGCTGGCGCATAACTCGTCCAGTGGCGACAGCACCTCGATCGGGCTTCAGATGACGATGCCGATCTACCAGGGCGGCCAGCTCTCGTCGGCCATCCGCCAGGCACGCGCCAATGTCGAGGGCGCCCGCGCCCAGCTTCTTCAGGCCGCCGTGACATCGGACCAGTCGGTCGCCAACGCCTGGGCCAACCTGCGAATCGCCCGCGCCCAGGTCGAAGCGTCCGACAGACAGATCGAGGCCGCGCGCCTTGCCTTCGAAGGCGTTCGCGAGGAGGCGGCCCTTGGCGCGCGCACGACGCTTGACGTCCTCAACGCCGAGCAGGACCTCCTCGACGCCCGTCTGGCACGCATCAACGCCGAATCGCAGGCCTACCAGGCGGCCTATGCGCTTCTTGCCGCCATGGGCACGCTGACGGCCAAGGATCTTGGCCTTCCGGTCGAGATCTACGACCCCGCCAGCAATTACCGCGCCGTCACGGGCACCGCGGTGCAGTCGACGCGCGGGGCGCGGCTCGATCGGGTCATGAAGCGAGCGGGAAAATACTGAAAACCCCACCCATGGGGCCGCGGGGGATTGTGCGGCCGGGGTCGCATCTTTACCATCGCCGCGAGGCGAGTGGAGATAGTTATGCCTGATCCGGCCAAGAACGCAGACGTCGAAGACATTCTCTCGTCCATCCGGCGACTCGTGTCCGAAATGCCCCTTCGGGACCTCGAGCCCCCTGCCCCGGCCGCCGACACCGGCGACGAAACGGACGTCGCGGGACCGGACGCCGCAGCATCCGCCAACGGGGACGAAGGCGAGCGGCTGGTGCTGACACCGGCCTTGCGGGTCGCGCATGCCGGTGCGGAGGAAGGCGACGAGAAGCCCCGCGCCCCGTTCCCGTTCATCCGCCCCCGCGACACGCTTGAAGGGACCGAATCCGAATCCCCCGACGAGCCCGCCCCGA
>RFGD01000151.1 GCA_003696705.1 Alphaproteobacteria bacterium
AGCGTGCGGGCAAGCACGTCGGCGCAGATGGCGGCGATCGAGATCGGCCGGCCGCGCATCGACCCCGAATTGTCGATGAGGAGCGTGACCACGGTGTCGCGGAACTCGGTGTCGCGCTCGACCTTGAAGGAAAGGGGCGTCGTCGGGTTCGCGACCACGCGCGCAAGGCGGCCGGCGTCAAGGACGCCTTCTTCCCGGTCGAATTCCCACGACCGGTTCTGTTGTGCCTGAAGGCGCCGCTGAAGCTTGTTGGCCAGCCGCGAGACAGCGCCCCGCAAGGGGTCGAGCTGTTGATCGAGGTAGGTGCGCAGGCGTTCCAGTTCGGCCGGTTCCGCAAGATCCTCGGCGCGGATCTCCTCGTCGAATTCGGTGGTGTAGACCTTGTAGTCGGGATCGGCCTCGGAGACGGGGGCGGGCTGGGGCGGCTCGACCGGGGCCTCGCCTTCGGGCAGCTCCTCGGCGTCGGCCTCGTCAAGGCTTTCGGCGTCGTCCAGCGTCACCTGCGCCTGGCTCTCGTCCTGATCCTGGGCGGTCGAATCCTCGGGGTCGCGCTCGTAGTCCCCGCTCTCGTCTTCCTGATCGCCACCTTCCTTGTCGGGGTTTTCCTCCGGCTCGGTGCCCTCCTCGGTGCTGTCCTCGGCCTCGTCGTTCTCGGCGTCCGGGTCGTCGCCCAGCTGGTCGCCGTAGCCCAGATCGGCAATGATCTTTCGTGCCGCGCGCGCGAAGGCTTCCTGGTCGTCAAGAAGCTCGACAAGCTCGGCAAGGCGCGTGCCCGCCTGGGCCTCGATGGTGGGGCGGCGCAGGTCAAGGACGTTGCGCGCCGAAGGCGGCAGGTCCCGGCCGGTCGCCAGCTGGCGCACCATGTAGCCGGCCGCGGCCGGCAGGGGGGCGTCACCGGGATCGGTGATCTCGCCATAGCCGCGGCGGCGCGCCTCGGCCTCGATCAACGCGTCGATATTGCCGGCGGTGCCGGGCATGTGGCGCGCGCCCAGGGCCTCGCACCGCGCTTCTTCCATGGCGTCGAACAGTGCGCGCGCCATCTCTCCGCGCGGCTCGTAGCGGTTGTGGGTGGCCTCTCGGTGATACTTGCGCCTGAGCGCGAAGGCGTCGGCCGTGCCGCGTGCCAGAAGCACCTCCTCGCGCGTCATGCGCCGCGAGATCTGCGGCAGCCGCACGCCGCTTTCGGTCATGCCCGGCGGGTCGACCGAGAAACTGACGGCAAGCTCGGGGTCGTCGGCCAGGACCCGTGTCGTTTCGGCCAAGGCCTTCTTGAACGGGTCGGCAGGGTTATCGGGACGGCTGTTCTTCATGGAATCCATTAATCACTCGCCCCGGCGTGGCACAAGGGCCGCCGGAAAGTTCTGCATGCTGGCACAGAATATGTGCGTCATTGGCGGGCAATCCAAGCCGCTGCGGCATTCAGACGGGCGCGGGCCGATCCCATATCGGAAACAGGGACCGGAAGGGCCCCGGGAGGTGCCCCGCCGGGGCAGGACCGGTCGCCAGACACAGAGAAGGGAGGACGAGGATGAATGGAAAGGCACTGCCCCGTATCGGGGTCATCATCGGTTCGACCCGCGACACCCGCCTTGGCGAGAAGCCGGCACGCTGGATTTTCGAGAAGGCCGGGCAGCGGGACGATATCGAGGTCGAGCTTCTGGACCTTCGCGACTTCGATCTGCCGTTCTTCAACGAGAAGGCATCGAATCTCTGGGTTCCGAGCGAGGATCCGCGCGCCGTCAGGTGGCAGAAGACCCTTGCCGGCTTCGATGGGTTCATCGTCGTGACGCCCGAATACAACCACTCGATCCCGGCGGCGCTCAAGAACGCGCTCGATCAGGCCTATGTCGAGTGGAACCGAAAGCCCATGGCTGTTGTCGGCTACGGCGGCGTGGGTGCCGCACGGGCGGTCGAGCATCTGCGCATGATCGCCGTCGAGTTGCAGATGGTGCCCTGCCGGAACGCCGTGCACATCGGCGGCGGCGAGTTCCTGAAGATCAGCCCCATGGGCCAGAACGCCGACATGGCCGAGATCGAGCCGGTGATCGCGCCGTCCGCGAAGGCCATGCTGGATGAACTGGCCTGGTGGGCTCGCGTCACGCGCGACGCCCGCCGTCAGGATCAGGAGGGGACAGAGGCCGCCTGAGCCGGCGCCGACGGGAAGGCGGCCGGCGGGCGCCCCGACGCGGGCCGACTTCGGAGCGGCCCGCGCACGGTGATGCGCCCTGGCTCGGGGCCGGCCGCGCCTCGTCAGGCCACCGAGAGGCTTGCGGCGCTTTCGGGCAATTCCTCGTCGAAGCAGCGCTGGTAGAACTCGGCGACCGTCTGGCGCTCGAGCTCGTCACACTTGTTGAGGAAGGTCACGCGGAAGGCGAAGCCGACATCGCGGAAAATCTCGGCATTCTGGGCCCAGTTGATGACGGTTCGCGGGCTCATCACCGTGGACAGCTCGCCGTTCATGAAGGCTGTCCGCGTAAGGTCCGCCACGGTGACCATGCGGCTGACGATCTGGCGGCCGCGGTCGGTGTTGTAGTGGGGGTTCTTGGCAAGGACGATGGCGACCTCGGCGTCATGGCTGAGGTAGTTCAGCGTCGTCACGATGGACCAGCGGTCCATCTGGCCCTGGTTGATCTGCTGCGTGCCGTGATAAAGGCCGGTCGTGTCGCCAAGACCCACCGTGTTCGCCGTCGCGAAGATGCGGAAATAGGGATGCGGCGTGATGACCTCGTTCTGGTCGAGAAGGGTCAGCTTGCCGTCGGTTTCGAGCACGCGCTGGATCACGAACATGACGTCGGCGCGGCCGGCATCGTATTCGTCGAAGACGATGGCCGTCGGATTGCGCAGCGCCCAGGGCAGGATGCCTTCCTGGAACTCGGTCACCTGCTTGCCGTCGCGCAGCTTGATGGCGTCCTTGCCGATCAGGTCGATACGGCTGATATGGCTGTCGAGGTTCACGCGGACACAGGGCCAGTTCAGGCGGCTCGCGACCTGTTCGATATGGGTCGACTTGCCGGTCCCGTGATAGCCCTGGATCATCACCCGGCGGTTGTAGGCAAAGCCCGCCAGGATGGCGAGCGTCGTGTCCGGGTCGAACTTGTAGGTCGGGTCAAGGTCGGGGACGCGGTCGGTCCGTTCGGGAAATGCCTTCACCTTCATGTCGGTGTCGATGCCGAAAACATCGCGGACCGAAACTTCCTCGGTCGGCCTGGCCGAGATGTCGAGCGCGCCGTCTGCCATGATCTTCCTCTTCCCGGGCGGTGAACGCCCTTGTCGCGTAATGTCGGGAAGGTGCCTTGCACCTTTTGCCCTTAAGTGGAGCATCGATGCGACCGGCGCAAGGGGCAGGACAATTCGCCGCCAGCCCGGTCGCGGTGGTCAGCCGGCGAAATTGCGGCTGTCCTTGATCTGGTCCCAGGCCCAGACGACCTCCTGAAGGCGTTCTTCGTCGGCACGGTTCCCGCCGTTCATGTCGGGGTGCAGGTCCTTCACAAGCGACTTGTACTGCTTGCGAATCTCGGCCTTCGTCCAGGTGTCCCGCGCCTCGAGGATCTCGAGCGCCTTGCGTTCCTTCGGCGGCAGGCGGCGGGTGTGGCCGACGGTCTTGCCGGGATTGCGGGTCGCGCGCTCGCCAAGAACCTGCATGGGGTCGTCGATGCCAAGGCGCGACCACGCGCGCGTCTCCTCGCCCGGCCGGGCCGAGAAGGGGCGCGTCGGCCGGCCCCAGACGCGGTCCTTGTCGACAAGCGCCTCGAACTCGGCATCCGTCGTGCCTTCGAAGAAGTTCCAGCGGTTGTTGTATTCGCGCACGTGCTGCAGGCAGAACCACAGATATTCGTCCAGATGATCGGGCGATTTCGGCGCCCGGTACTTGCCGGGCTCGTTGCAGCCGGGATGCTCGCACACCCTCTGCGACGTCTCGACAGCACCCGAGAAGCCGCGCCGGCCGCGCGCGCGACGCTTCTTGTCGGAAGAGACGCGAATATCGAACTCGAACTCGAGCGGGTTCTTCGCCATGACGACACCTTTTCGACTCGGAGACGACAGTTTAGAGATTTGTCGCCGGGTTTGAAGAGCACGGAGCAAGAAAATGGGCATGGCCGACAGGATGCGCGCGCGACTAGAGGCCGAGCTTCGGCCCGGGCGGCTCGAGATCATCGACGAAAGCGAGCGTCACCGCGGCCACGCGGGCTGGCGAGAGGGCGGCGAAACCCATTTTCGTCTGCGCATCCGGGCGACGGCCCTTGACGGGCTGAGCCGTCTCGAACGCCACCGGGCCGTCCATGCGGCCCTGGGCCGCGATATCGTGGGCGCCGTGCACGCGCTTGCAATCGAGATCGACGAAGCCTGAGCGGGGCTCCGCGTTCCCTGCCTCATTCCGCGGGCCTCATTCCGCGGGGCGGCGTTCGGCGTTCTCGTCGGGGGCCGTTTCCTCGCGGGTTTCGGTTTCCCGCTCCGGTGCCGCGTCCCTTGCGGCGTCGTCGTCGGCGTTTCCGTCCGGGTCGGCATCGGCGGCGCCGCGCTCGCCGACATCCTCGGCCGCCGGCTCGATTGCCTCGTTCGCGGGCGCGTCATCACCCGCGGCATGGCGTCGGCCGCCATCGACGACGCCGAGGACGCGCGCGGGCTTCGGGGCTTCTTCTTCCTCGGCGGCCAGGAAGCGGCGGAACACAAGCATGTTGTGATAGACCGTCCGGCGCCCCGAAAGGCCGGCTCGTTCCTCGCACGGCAGGATGTCGGCGCGGACGTATTCCCAGCCCTCGGCCCCCATCTCGTTCATCAGCCCTTCAAGGGCGTAGGCAAACCGGTCCTCGTTCGTGCGCAGACCCTTCACGCGGATCGCGCGCCTTGGTGCCGGAACCACGCGATATTCGAACTTGGGCATCGTTCCCCCTGCTGACAAGATCCCGCGCCATGGCGTCGGACGCACGGGCGCCGCACGGGCGGCGCGCCCCGGATCCTAGCGGTGCGGCAGGGCGCCTCCAAGCGCGACCGGGGCGGGTTCGGCCGGCCCTGTTGCGTGCATGCACAGGAAATCGGCAGGTTGTCGCCGATCAGAGCCCCAGCTTCTGGCGCACGATCTCGTTGACGGCCTTCGGATTGGCCTTGCCGCCGGTCGCCTTCATCACCTGCCCGACGAACCAGCCGGCAAGTTTCGGGTTCTCGCGGGCCTTCTCGACCTGTGCCGGGTTGGCGGCGATGACCTCGTCCACCGCCTTTTCGATGGCGCCGGTGTCGGTGACCTGCTTCATCCCGCGCGCCTCGACGATCTCGGCCGGGTCGCCCCCTTCCGTCCAGACGATCTCGAACAAGTCCTTCGCGATCTTGCCCGAGATGTCGCCCTTGGCGATCAGGTCGATGATGGTGCCGAGCTGCGAGGCCGAGACCGGGCTTTGCGCGACGCTGAGGCCTTCCTTGTTCAGGCGGCCGAAAAGCTCGTTGATGACCCAGTTTGCCGCCATCTTGCCGTCGCGGCCGCGGGCGACCTCCTCGAAGAAATCGGCGGCCTCGCGCTCGGCTGTCAGGACGCCCGCGTCGTATTCGGTGACGCCGTATTCGGCAAGGAAGCGGGCCTTCTTCTCGTCGGGAAGCTCGGGAAGCGAGGCGGCGATCCGTTCCACCCATTCCGCCTCGATCTCGAGCGGCAGAAGGTCGGGACAGGGGAAATAGCGGTAGTCGTGCGCTTCCTCTTTCGAGCGCATGGACCGCGTCTCGCCCTTGTTCGGGTCGAAGAGGCGCGTTTCCTGCACGATCTCTCCGCCGTCCTCGAGGATGGCGATCTGGCGGCGCGCCTCGTAGTCGATCGCCTGCTGGATGAAACGCAGCGAGTTCATGTTCTTGATCTCGCAGCGCGTGCCAAGGACCGAATGATCGCCGGTTTCGCGGAAGCGCTCGTAGGCGCCCGGCCGGCAGACCGAAACGTTGACGTCGGCGCGCAGGTTCCCGCTTTGCATGTTGCCGTCGCAGGTCCCGAGATAGCGCATGATCTGACGCAGCTTGGCGACATAGGCGGCCGCTTCCTCGGGGCCGCGGATGTCGGGGCGGCTGACGATCTCCATCAGGGCGACGCCGGTGCGGTTGAGGTCCACGAATGTCACGTCGGGGTCCATGTCATGGATCGACTTGCCGGCGTCCTGTTCGATGTGGATGCGTTCGATCCGCACCCGCCGGGCGACGCCGGGACCCATGTCCACCAGAACCTCGCCCTCGCCGACGATGGGGTGGTAGAGCTGGCTGATCTGGTAGCCCTGCGGGAGGTCGGGGTAGAAGTAGTTCTTGCGGTCGAAGGCCGAGAAGAGGTTGATCCTGGCCTTCAGCCCCAGACCCGTGCGCACCGCCTGTTCGACGCAGAATTCGTTGATGACCGGAAGCATGCCCGGCATGGCCGCGTCGACGAAGGCGACGTTGTAGTTCGGCTCGGCCCCGAATTCCGTCGAAGCGCCCGAGAAGAGCTTGGCCTTCGACGCCACCTGGGCGTGCACTTCCATGCCGATGACGAGTTCCCAGTCCTCGCGCGCGCCGTGAATAACTTTCGGCTCGGGCTCCTTGAAGCTCAGATCCAGCATCGCACCATCCTTTGTCGGTCCGCCCGGGTTCTAGGCCACGGCCGGCGGGCCGGCAAGGGGGAAGCGGGTTCTCAGGTCCTGCCGGCCAGGGCCCTGAGAAGGCGGGGCCGGGGCGTGGCGTCGACAAGCGACACCGTCCGGCCGCCCTTTCCGCCGAGCTCCAGCGTCGCCTCGCGCAGGACCTCGATCGCCTCTTCCGAGCCGGCCGGCAGCGCGCGGGGCGAAAGCGGGCGGCCGAGCCGCAGGTGATAGGGCTGGCGGTCCTTGTTCAGCATCTCGTGAAACAGCGTGATGTCGCGCAATGTCGGGTGGATCAGGTCGAACAGATAGAAGATGACCGAGTTCCTGGCCCGGATGTTGAGCGGGATCACCGGCAGGTCGTATTTGCGCGCGATCATCGCCGCCGAGGCCATCCATGGCCGTTCGTGAAGCCGCAGCCCCCGGCGCTTGGCCAGCCGGCCGGACGGGAAGATGACGCCAAGCCGCCCGGCCTCGATCGCCTTTCGGGTGTAGACCATCGTTTCGCGGGTCTTGGCGCGGCTTCGCTTTTCCTCTCGCCATTCGACGGGGGCGATCATCGTCTCGTATTGCGGCAGGACGCGCAGAATGTCCGAGTTGGCGTAGAAGAACATGTCGCGCCGGCGCTCTCGGAAGGCGGCCCAGAGCATGATGCCGTCCGCGATGCCCGTGGGGTGATTGGCCACGACAAGCGCGGGCCCGCTTTCGGGCAGGTTCTCGAGCCCCTCCACCGTCAGATGCCGCGCCAGCATGTCCGACATCATGTCCATGATCGCCTCGGCCGGCATGTCGGCGACAACATGCCCAAGCTCCAGCGTCCGCTTGTATCCCAGAAGCCAGTCGAGAAGGGCCCGCACGGCTGCCACATGAAGCCCCGGCCGCGCGAGCCAGGGCGCACGTTCGAAAATCAGCGGATCGACGCGATCTCGCATTGCCCGTCGCCCCCATCGGTTCCTGCTTGTCGCCAACGTCCCGAAGGATAAGCGGAAATCTCGTCCTGTCACCGGGAAAATCGGCGCAGGCGGGGGCGCGGCGCATTGTCGCCGGCCCCCGTGCGGGTCCCCGTGCGGGTCGCTGAGCGGAGCCTGTGCGGGCCCCGGCCTCAGTCGGACAGCATCCGGTCGACCATCTCGGCCATGTCGCCCGAGAGGCCGGGGGTTGCCCGGATCCGCTCGAGTTCGGCCCGCGCCAGCGCCTGGCGCCCGGCGTCGTAGCGCCGCCAGGTCTCGAAGGCGGTCGCGACGCGCGCCGCCGTCTGCGGGTTCACCGGGTCGAGCCGCACCAGCCAGTCGGCAACGAAGCGATAGCCCGCGCCGTCGGCCCGATGGAAGGCGGCGTGGTTGCCCGCGAAGGTGCCGACAAGCGCGCGGAAGCGGTTCGGGTTCTTCCATGTGAACGCAGGATCGGCCGCGAGGGCCCGCGCGGTCTCTACGGCGCCGTCGGGCTGGGCTTCGGCCATCTGAAGCGCAAACCACTTGTCCATGACAAGCCGGTCCGCCGACCACTTGTCGCGAAAGCGTAGAAGCGCCTGGTTGCCGGCGCCCACCGACAGAAGCGCCGACAGGGCGCCCAGCTCGTCGGTCATGTTGTCTGCGCGTGCATGAAGCGCCTCGGCCCGGTCACCGCCGTCGGTCCGCGAAAGAAGGCGCAGGGCGGCATGATTGAGCGCGCGCCGCCCGGCCGAGGCGGCGTCGTTGCGGTAAGGCCCATCGGGGGCCGTCACCTCGAAGATCTTCGAAAGCGTCGTGCCCAGCCCCTCGGCCATCGCGTCCTGAAGGCGCGCGCGCGCCGCATGGAGCGCTTCCGGGTCGGGCACCTCTCCGGCTTCGGCCATGACCTCGGCAAGCTCGTCCTCGGCCGGAAGGCGAAGGCAAAGCGCCCGGAACGCCGGATCGAGCGTCTCGTCGCCCACGAGCGCGCCGACCGCGTCGAGCCACGCCGCGTCCGCGCCGCCCCCCGTTCGGGCCATGTCCAGAAGCGTCGCCCGGGCAAGCTGGCGCCCCGCCTCCCAGCGATTGAAGGGGTCGGTGTCATGGGCCATCAGAAAGGCCCGCTCGGCGGCCGGCCTGTCCTCGACCAGGATGACGGGCGCCGAGAACCCGCGCAGGACCGATGTCACGGGACGCGCGCCCAGGCCGTCGAAAGTGAAGGTCTGTTCGGCCTCGGTCAGCTCGAGCACGGTCGTCGGAAGAACTTCGTCCCCGTTCGGACCGAGGAGCCCGACGGCGATCGGGACATGAAGCGGCGCCTTGTCGGGCTGACCTGGCGTCGGCGGCGTTTCCTGCCGGAAGGTGAGCGAGAGCCGCCCGCCCTCGAACCGCTCGGTCAGGTGGAGCCGCGGGGTGCCCGCCTGGCTGTACCACCGCGCGAACTGGCCAAGGTCGCGCCCCGTCGCATCCTCGAAGACCCTGAGCCAGTCCTCGACCGTGCAGGCCTGTCCATCGTGACGCTCGAAGTAAAGATCGAGCGCCGCCCTGTAACCGCCTTCGCCCACAAGGGTTTTCAGCATTCGCACAAGCTCGGCGCCCTTTTCGTAGACCGTGGCCGTGTAGAAGTTGTTGATCTCGGCATAGGCACCGGGGCGGACCGGGTGGGCGAGGGGGCCGTTGTCCTCTCGGAACTGGCGGGCGCGCAGAAGCTGCACGTCTTCGATGCGCTTGACGGCGGGCGAGCGCATGTCGGCCGAGAATTCCTGGTCGCGAAAGACCGTCAGGCCCTCTTTCAGGCAAAGCTGGAACCAGTCGCGACAGGTGATGCGGTTGCCCGTCCAGTTGTGGAAGTATTCATGGGCCACGATGCGCTCGATGTTGTCATAGTCCTGGTCCGTGGCCGTGGTCGGGGTCGAAAGCACGTAGCGCGAGTTGAAAATGTTCAATCCCTTGTTTTCCATCGCGCCCATGTTGAAGTCGTCGACGGCAACGATGTTGAAGACATCGAGGTCGTATTCGCGGCCGTAGCG
>RFGD01000152.1 GCA_003696705.1 Alphaproteobacteria bacterium
ATCTAAATCATTATCGTATTTTGGCGGTTACATTTATCCCTTGTGGATATAACCATCTTGGCAGTAAGGAACATCGGTTAATTTCAGTACCGTATACTTTAACAAACCATTGAATTAGATCGCCGATAACGCAGATATTTCTGATTCGATCAGCATTTATCTGCGTCATCTGCGTCCCGTTTTGAAAGATGTACGGCAGCAAACTCAAAATTCAGTCTTTATGGTGCAGGAATGAATCTGAAGTAACTTATGATGAAACAACCAGTTTTGCATTTCTATCTGTTAATCATAACAATCATTGCTTTTCTTGGTGTTAGTTGTGAAACTAGCACACCTGTGGAAATAATCAGAAAGTCGGATGAGCCAATAATTGCTTCTATATTGACTCCTACAAGTGATCCAACTTCACTACCTAAACAATCAACATCCACACCTGTAGCAAACTCAACAGCGATGCTGCTCCTAACAGCAACTTCTAATTCGCCCTCCATGACTACTCCGAGATCAAGTCTCACAAACGATTTAACTTCGTTACCCAATGAATCAGCGTCCACACCTATACCCAATCCTACAAACACGCTAACTTCAACAGTGGTTTCTGGTTCATCCTCCACTGAGGAGTGGCTTACGTACTCAAGTACTTTTTACAATTATGAAATCAGCTACCCGCAGGATGCTAAATTGAGGAGGTATGGAGTTTCAGGTTTTCCTACTGAAGAACAACCAGAGAATATGACTTCGGAACAATACTTAACTCAATTGCGTCAAACCTACCCTGAAGATATTTGCATCACGATCAGTTATAAAAGTGGGGTTGTTAGCATTATGGCTCCCCCAGAAAATGGAGGCAAATATGGAGACTGTGCAGGTTTTGGTATTGGTGCTTATGATTTGATAGAACACACAGAAAACATCATTGTGGATGGTGTAACTTACTCAGCAGAAGGTTTTGAAATACGTGAGCAAAATGAAGCAGCAACTTGGCGTGGTGAATTTTTAGAATTTCGTTTGAGTGATGACACTTTGATTACTTTGAGCGGAGAACCTGACAATCTAAATTCTTATGATGAATATATGAATACTAGAGAGATATTGTTGCAAATCATCATGTCATATCATAAAAACTGATACGATTTTAAGGTTTCCCCTTGGGAAAAACCGAAAATAGTTGACTTGAAAGTGTTCCCAGTATTTGCTCCGTTGTGTCAGGCAAAAAAACGCGCCTAACACAACTTCACAAAAACCGCTTTGGTAATTGGAAGCCAGGTTCTGCAAAGAAACGGAGATGCAAACATTGCGCCAGCACCGTTTGGGTTAGTTAAGATTCACTACCGGACACTTTTAATATAATCTGACGGGCATCTGAAAAGCCACTGGAATAGGCAAAGCCTCATTGAGAAAATGTTCCAACAAATCAAGGC
>RFGD01000153.1 GCA_003696705.1 Alphaproteobacteria bacterium
GCGTGCAGCTGGGTCATGATGACCTCGGCCGCCGAGACGCCTTCTTCCGGGTGGATGTCGACCGGAATGCCGCGGCCGTTGTCGCGCACCGAAACGCTGTGGTCGGGGTGGATCGTGACGCGCACCTCGTCGGCATAGCCGGCCAGTGCCTCGTCAATGCCGTTGTCGACGACCTCGTAGACCATGTGATGCAGTCCCGAGCCGTCGTCGGTGTCGCCGATATACATGCCGGGGCGCTTGCGGACTGCCTCGAGCCCCTTCAGGACCTTGATCGATTCGGCGCCGTATTCGCGTGTTTCAGCGTTCTGTTGGGTCATGCTGTCGCCTTGGGTAGAATTGCGTCATATATAGGGATTTCGCCCCGGATTGTCACGCCAAACCCACAACATTTTGGGGTTCGCGGATGCCTTTATCCGCCGCCCGCGCCAAGCCCGATGGCCGCGCCCACAAGAACCAGTGCGATGCCGGCCCCGCGGTTCATTGCGGCAAGGGCGCCGGGCGACGAGACAAGGTGGCGAACCCGGCCGAGCGAGGCGGCAAGAACGAGATTCCCGGCCAGCGGCACCGCCATGGAAAGGGCGCAGATCGCGGCAATGTCGGGGGCGGTCACCCGGCTGATGTCGAAGAACCCGGGAAGGACGCCCATGTAGAACAGGATCGCCTTCGGGTTGCCGAGAATGACGGCCAGCCCGGCGCCGAAACCGGCAAGCGCCCCCGGTCGCGTCAGGCGGCTGTCGGTGTCGATGGCGCGCCCCGCGTGCCGCCAGAGCCCGACACCCATCCAGAGGAACATGGCCGTGGCGATCCACCGGAGCGCCGTCGTGAAGCCGGAAAAGGCCGAAACGATCCAGCTGAGCCCGAAGATGGCAAGAAGCGGCCAGAGCGCGTCTCCCACCACGACGCCAAGCGCCAGGGGCCAGGCGGCGTGAAAGCCGCCCGACACCGCCCGCGCCATCATCGCCACCCAGACGGGGCCGGGCGTCAGGAAAAGAATGGCCAGCGCGCCGGCATAAAGAGACAGGTCCCAAACGGTGATCGTCATGTCGGCGCCTTTCCTTGTCCGGTGCGCGTGGCGGCGGCGGGTGCGGTCAGGCGACGGCGACGAGGGATGCGCCGTCGCGCTCGGAAACCTCGAGCCGCAGGGCCGACGTCGTCAGGGCCTCGAACAGCTCGGGGCCCGTGCCGGTCATCCACGCCTGCGCGCCCAGCGCGACAACCTCCGCGAACAGGGCCGCGCGGCGCGTCTTGTCCAGATGCGCGGCCACTTCGTCAAGCAGAAGAATGGGCGGCGCGCCGAAATCACGGGCGAGGGCCCGGGCATTGGCCAGGACGACCGAAAGAAGAAGCGCCTTCTGCTCTCCGGTCGAGCACTGGCGCGCCGGCAGGCCCCGCGCACGATAGACCGCCGTCATGTCGCTTCGGTGGGGTCCGACCAGGGTGCGCCCCGCGGCCATGTCGCGCGCCCGGCTTGCAGAAAGCGCCCCGGCAAGGCTTTCGGGCGCCCACGAGGGTTCGGGCTCGCCATCGGGACCCGAAAGGCCAAGCTCTGCGGCGGGGAAGGCGCCGTCGGGGCCGGCCTGCTCGGCGTTGAGGCGCTCGATCGCCGCGCGCCGCCCTTGGCTCAGGGCCGCGCCCGCCTCGGCCATGCGGGCCTCGAGCGCGTCGAACCAGGCTTCATCCCGGATCCCTTCCCTGAGCAGGCGATTGCGCTCGCGCATCGCCTTTTCATAGGCGATGGCGGCATCGGCGTGTTCGGGACGGAAGGACAGGGCCATCCGGTCGAGAAAGCGTCGGCGCCCCTCGGCCCCCTCGATCCAGATTCGGTCCATGGCCGGCGTCAGCCAGAGCATGCGCAGGACACGGCCCAGCGCCACCTGCGGCGCGGGCTTCTCATCGATCCTGACGCTGCGCGAGGCGCCGCCCCGGGCCTCGGTCTCGACCTCGTGGCGTCCCGTCGGCGTGCGGACCGAAGCCGCGATTTTCCAGCCTATGGCCTCGGGCTGGCGGGGAAGGTCCGCCGGCGCGGCGCGGCGAAGCCCCCGGCCGGGCGACAGAAGCGACACGGCTTCGAGGATGTTGGTCTTTCCCGCGCCGTTCAGCCCGAAGATGGCGACCGGTCCTTCGGGCACGTCCAGCGAGAGATGCCGGTACGAGCGGAAATGCGACAGGCGCATACGCTCTATTGCCAGTTCTGACACGGCCGATGCGGCCCGGGCCGCGGTTTTCGGGCCGGTCCCCTCATCACACCCGCATGGGCATGACGACGTAGATCGCCGAGGTGTCGTTGCCCTCGCGCATCAGCGTCGGGTCGCCGGCCGAGTTGAAGAAGAAGACGGCGTTTTCCCGGTCCACCTGGCTAGCGATCTCGAGAAGATACTTGGCGTTGAAGCCGATCTCGAGCCGTTCGTCCCCGTAGGCCACCGCAAGCTCTTCTTCCGCGGCGCCGCTGTCGGGGGCGTTCACCGAAAGGACCAGACGGTCTTCGTCCAGCGTCAGCTTGACCGCCCGCGACCGCTCGGACGAGACGGTTGCCACGCGGTCAACCGCCTGTGCGAATTCCTGGGCGTCGACTTCGAGCCGGCGCGAATTCCCATAGGGAATGACGCGGCTGTAGTCCGGGAAGGTGCCGTCGATCACCTTCGACGTCAGCGTGATGTCCGGGGTGGCGAAACGCACCTTCGTCTCCGAGACCGAAACCGCCAGGCTCGCCTCGTCATCGTCGAGGAGCTTGCGCAGCTCCAGCACCGTCTTGCGCGGAACGATCACGCCGGGCATGTTCTCGGCGCCTTCGGGCAACGGGGCGTCGACACGGGCAAGGCGATGGCCGTCGGTGGCGACACAGCGCAGCACCTTGCCGTCCTCGCCCTCGGCCACGTGCATGTAGACACCGTTGAGGTAGTAGCGCGTCTCCTCGGTCGAGATCGCGAACCGCGTCTTGTCGAAGAGCCGCCGCAGCGTCCCCGCCGGGACCGAGAAGTTGGACTCGTATTCCGACGAGGCCATTACCGGAAAATCTTCCTTCGGCAGCGTCGCCAGCGAGAAGGTCGAGCGTCCCGCGCGCACCTCGAGCCGTCCGGTCGAGGGATCGTCCGTCAGCTGGACAAGCGCCCCGTCGGGAAGCTTGCGCACGATCTCGTGCAGCGTGACGGCCGGGACGGTCGTGGCCCCGGCGCGCTCGACCTGTGCGGGCACGCGGTCGACCACCTCGATGTCAAGATCCGTGGCGCGGAAGCTGGCGCTGTCGCCCTCGGCCTCGATCAGCACATTGGCAAGGATCGGAATGGTGTTCCGCCGCTCGACGACGGACTGGGCCTGACCCGCAGCCTTCAGAAGTGCCGCCCGTTCGATGGAAAGTTTCATCTTTGCTTCCTCGCCGCTCGTTGCCCGGCGGGGTCGGCCGTTGCGGCCCGCCGAACGCTGTTCCCCGGACGAATGACCCTATTGGATCAGTTGCCGGTTTCAACCGTTTTGTTGTGGTTTAGCGTCACGCGGTCGCGCGCGCCAGCCCCGGCGCGCCGACTTTGGGCGCAAAGGGGCTCAGGCTTCGAGGAGCCGCCGGAGAAGCTCGGCGTCTTCGGCGATCTGGGCGTCCGTCGCCTTCAACTCCTCGATCTTGCGGACGGCGTGGATCACGGTCGTGTGGTCGCGTCCGCCGAAGCGTCGGCCGATCTCGGGCAACGAGCGCGAGGTGAGCTGCTTGGCCAGATACATCGCCATCTGCCTGGGCCGCGCGATCGAGCGCGTGCGCTTGGGGCTGAGCATGTCGGACTGGCGAATGTTGTAATGGTCGCAGACCTTGCGGATGATCTCGTCGATCGTGACCTTGCGGTCCGAGGCGCGCAGGACGTCGGCCAGGCATTCCTGCGCCATTTCGAGCGTGATCTCCCGGCCGACGAGCTCGGCAAAGGCGAAAAGTCGGGTGAGCGACCCTTCGAGCACACGCACGTTGTTCGAGATGCGATGCGCCAGGAACTCGAGCACCTTGTCGGAAATGGCGACCTCGGGGTGTTCCTTCCGGTAGTCGGACAGTTTCTGCTGAAGGATGCC
Source organism: Alphaproteobacteria bacterium (assembly GCA_003696705.1). GTDB lineage: Bacteria > Pseudomonadota > Alphaproteobacteria > Rhodobacterales > Rhodobacteraceae > RFGD01. The sequence continues at coordinate 4,048 of RFGD01000153.1, forward strand.
CAGCCGCAGTTCGTAATCGGTCGGATGCAGGTCGACCACGAGCCCCCACTGAAGGCGCGAGCGGATCCGCTCTTCGATGCCGTCGATCTCACCCGGGGCGCGGTCGGCCGAGATCACGATCTGCTTCTTCTGGTCGATCAGGGCGTTGAACGTGTGGAAGAATTCCTCTTGCGTCGAGTTCTTCCCGGCAATGAACTGGACGTCGTCGATCATCAGGACGTCGACCGAGCGGAACATCTGCTTGAACTCGATCATGTCCTTGCCGCGAATGGCCTGGATGAAGCGATACATGAACTGTTCGGCCGAGAGATACACGACCCGGGCATTCGGATCGCGACGCAGAAGCTCCCAGCCGATGGCGTGCATGAGGTGTGTCTTGCCAAGCCCGACGCCGCCGTAAAGAAAGAGCGGGTTGAAGGAAACCGGCCCCCCTTCGGCGACGCGCCGGGCCGCGGCATGGGCCAGCTCATTCGGTTTGCCGACCACGAAGCTGTCGAAGGTAAAGCGCGGGTGCAGCGGGGCGCCGGGCAACTCCGGTTCGTTCTTCGCCTCTGACGCGCCGCCGGTCCGCGAAGGCGCCGCAGCCGCCCCGACGCCTGTCCCTGTCTCGGCGCAACGGCTGTCGGCGGTGCCGGATGGCGCATTCCTGCCGTTCGCGGCGACCCGGATGTCCAGGCGCCGGGCGGTCGCGCCCGCATTCTCGAGGCTTCTGAGGATCGCGTCGCCATAGTTGCGCGCCACCCAGTTGGCCAGGAAAGAGGTGGGGACTTCAAAGCGCGCGACGCCAGCGTCGAGGCCCAGAAAATCCAGTGGCTCTATCCACGTGCGGAAATTGTTTTTCCCGATTGCTTCACGGATGTCGTCACGCGCCTGGCCCCACATGTCGTCCTGCATCTGCTTACCGCTTCGTTCTTGTATGACCGTCGCTGCGGGCGGTGCCCGCGCCGGCCTCTTGCAAGCCCCCTCGCGCCTGGAATGCCGGCCTGTCCCTTGCCGGCACATTTTCGGAACGGACGAACCCGCCGATGACATGATCGGCCTTGGGGTCAACCTTCCCGACTGCGGGACGCGTGCCTGCGGCCATGACCGCTTCGGCACATCGGATGCGACGCTGCGCGGGCGCAGCCGTCCTCACCCGGCGCAAAAACCTTGCCGTCGGGCGCTTGCAAGCGCCCGCCTTGTCCAACGGCTTCGGTGTTTGCGCCTCACGTCCCCCCAGGGCGATGTGAATCGCACCGGCAAGCTAGCAATCGCCGCCTTGGCAGGGCAACAGAACTTCAAACTTGACTCGCGAAGGAATCGATCACGGGCGTCAGAGCGTTGCCGAAGGCGCACAGCCGTGCCCTTCCGGCACCCTCTTCGGTCCCCGGCTCGGGGACGGCTTCCCCGTCAGGCGGGAAAGGGGGCCGCCCGGTTCAGGCAACGCGAAAGGGGGCGCGACACTGTCGCACCCCCCTTGGGACTCGAACGAGTCGATTGTCAGGCGCCGAGCGCCTTGATCCGTGCAGAAAGCCGCGAAATCTTGCGTGCCGCGGTGTTCTTGTGCAGCACACCCTTCGTCACGCCGCGCGCAATCTCGGGCTGGGCGGCCCGAAGGGCCTCACCCGCCGCGGTCTTGTCGCCAGACGCGATGGCTTCCTCGACCTTGCGGATGAAGGTCCGGATGCGCGACCGGCGGGCCTTGTTGATCATGTAGCGGCGCTCGTTCTGGCGGGCGCGCTTCTTGGACTGAGGCGTGTTGGCCATGTGTCGACGTCCGATCTGTTTTTCGGTTCGAGAAATCTGAGTTGGGGCTTCTAGTGGTCATGCCGCCCCGAGTCAACACGTCCGCGCCGTGAATTTCACCTATTTGTCCCGGAACTGCGGTTTGCGCTTCTCGAGGAAGGCGGCCATGCCCTCGGACTGGTCCTCGGTCGCGAAGAGGGCATGGAAAAGCCGCCGCTCGAACAGGACACCCTCGGCGAGCGTCGTCTCGTAGGCGCGGTTCACGGCCTCTTTCACGGCCAGCGTCGTCACGGCCGACTTCTCGGCGATTCGCCGCGCGGCGTCCATCGCCTCGTCCATCAGCTTCTTGACGGGCACGACGCGGCTGACGAGCCCGGCGCGCTCGGCTTCCTCGGCGTCCATGAAGCGGCCCGTCAGGTGCATGTCCATCGACTTCGACTTTCCGACGAAGCGGGTCAGCCGCTGCGTGCCGCCGATGCCGGCGACGACGCCAAGGTTGATCTCGGGCTGGCCGAATTTCGCGTTGTCCGCGGCAATGATGAAGTCGCACATCATCGCCAGCTCGCACCCGCCGCCGAGCGCATATCCCGCCACTGCGGCGATGATGGGCTTTCGGCACTGCACGATCTGGCGCGTTTCGCGGCCGAAAAGATCGCCCATGAAGGCGTCGACGAAGGTCTTGTCCGACATCTCCTTGATGTCGGCGCCGGCGGCGAACGCCTTTTCCGAGCCCGTCAGGATGGTGACACGGAGCCTTTCGTTCGCCTCGATCGCGGCAAGGGCATCCGAAAGCTCGCCAAGAAGCTGGGTGTTCAGCGCATTCAGCGCCTCGGGACGGTTCAGCCGAATGATCGCAACGCGCTCCTCGTGCTCAACGTCGATCGTCTCGTAGGCCATGTCCCTCTCCGTTCCTTTCCGTGCCCCGAGTCCTAGCAGCCCCGTGGCCCCGATCAAGCCACTTTACCGCTGGCAGACCGGGCAATGATAGGTCGAACGTCCCGCCTGCACGATCCGCCGCACCCGCCCGGCGCAGCCCTCGGCCGGGCAGGGCGCGCCCTCTCGGTCGTAGACGCGGAAAGCGTGCTGGAAGTAGCCAAGTTCGCCGTCCGCCCGCCGGTAGTCGCGAAGCGACGAGCCGCCGGCCGCGATGGCGTCGCGCAGCACGTCGCGGATCGCCGCGGCGAGCCGGTCGAGCCGTTTCGCCGAGATGCGCCCCGCGGCCCGCGTCGGCGCAATGCCGGCCCGGTGGAGCGCCTCGCAGACATAGATGTTGCCAAGGCCCGCGACGATTCGCTGGTCGAGAAGCGCGGTCTTGACGGGGGCCCGACGCCCGCGGAATGCCGCCTCGAGGCAGGCGCCGCCAAAGGCGTTGCCCAGGGGCTCGGGGCCCAGTGCGGCAAGCCAGGGATGCGACCCGATCCGGTCCGCCGCACACAGGTCCATTGCCCCGAAGCGGCGGGCGTCATTGTAGACGACGCGTGCGCCGTCCTCGGTTTCCAGAATGACGTGGTCGTGCCGGTCGGCGGCGGCGCCGCCTCTGTGAAACTGCCCAAGCGTGCGTGCCGAAACCAGGATGCGTCCGGACATGCCAAGATGGACCAGAAGGACGGTTTCGCGGTCCGTGAAGGCCAGAAGGTATTTGCCGCGGCGATCCAGCCGTTCGATCCGACAGCCGCGAAGCGCCTCGGCAAGGCCGGGCGGCAACGGATAGCGCAGGTCCGCGCGCCGCACGATGACCTGCGCAAGGCGTGCGCCCTCCAGGACGGGGACCAGGCCGCGCCGGACCGTCTCGACCTCGGGAAGCTCGGGCATGTGCACCTCGTCGGCGTGAAACGGCGCAACGTGCATTGTCGGGCTGCGCGCGCGCCTATATGAAGACGGCGTTTCCCTGCCGCGCAAGGTCCCATGCCAGAGAAGAACGACGACAACACAACGCACTTCGGCTTCCGAACCGTCGGCGAGGCCGAGAAGGCCGATCTGGTCCACGGCGTCTTCACGCGCGTGGCCTCGCGCTATGATCTCATGAACGACCTGATGTCGGCCGGGATCCACCGCGTGTGGAAGGATGCAATGATGGACTGGCTGGCGCCGCGCGCCGGTCAGCGCCTTCTGGATGTCGCTGGCGGCACCGGGGACATCGCCTTCCGCTTCCTGTCGCGCGCCCCGGCGGCCGAGGCGGTGGTGCTGGACATGACCGAATCGATGCTGGTCGAGGGCCGCCGCCGCGCCGAGGCGGCCGCGCTTGGCGATCGGCTCGAGTGGGTGGTCGGCGACGCCATGGCGCTGCCGTTTCCGGACCGCAGCTTCGATGTCTACACGATCTCGTTCGGCATCCGGAACGTGACGCGCATCGAGGACGCGCTGGCTGAAGCGTGGCGTGTTCTGCGGCCCGGGGGGCGGCTCATGGTCCTCGAGTTCAGCCAGATCCCCAACGCGGGGCTTCAGTGGCTGTACGACCGATACTCGTTCGGGGTCATCCCGCGGATGGGCGAACTCGTCGCCGGCGACCGGGAAAGCTATCAGTACCTTGTGGAATCGATCCGTCGCTTTCCCGATCAGGAGCGATTCGCCGCGATGATCCGTGCCGCGGGCTTCGAGAACGTGCGCTACCGCAACCTGACCTTTGGCGTCGCGGCGCTGCATTCGGGGTGGAAGATCTAGGATGCGTGGGCCGCACAACCTCCTTCGCCTTGCGCGCACGGGCGCGACCTTCGAGCGCACAGGGGCCATGCGCGAGGTTCTTCGCCGCGGGCACGCGCCCTGGCCCGCCCGGGTTGCGGCGCGGGGGCTTGCATTTCCGTTCCGCTGGCTCGGGCTGCGTGGCGATCCGGCCTTGCCGCCGATCGTGCGCGCGCTGACGGCGCTGGGCCCGGCCTACATCAAGTTCGGGCAGGCGTTGTCGACCCGCCCCGATGTCGTCGGTGCCGACCTCGCGGCCGAACTCATGCTGTTGCAGGACAAGCTTCCGCCCTTTCCCACGGCGACGGCCCGAAAGGTGATCGAGGAAGAGCTGGGACGGCCGGTCGATGAGGTCTTCTCCGAGCTTTCCGAGCCCGTGGCCGCGGCCTCGATCGCCCAGGTGCATCGCGCAAGACTTCGCGACACCGGCGAGGATGTTGCCGTCAAGGTCCTGCGCCCCGGTGTCGAACGGGCATTCCGGCGCGACATCGACGCCTTTCATTTTGTCGCGGCCGCGCTTTCGGCGCTGGTTCCCTCGACGCGGCGGCTGCGCCCCCGGGAAGTGGTGGACCACTTCGAATCGGTGGTGATGCGAGAGCTCGACCTCAGGCTCGAAGCCGCCGCCGCCGCCGAGTTCGCCGCCAACACCGCCCCCGACGAAGGGTTCGCGGTGCCGGCCGTGCACTGGCACCTTTCAAGCCGGCGGGTCCTCACGCTCGACTGGGTCGAGGGTGTGCCGCTCGGCGATGTCGATGCGCTCAGGGCCTCGGGGCAGGATCTGCAAGCGCTGGGCGAACGGGTGCTGGCGCTGTTTCTTCGCCATGCCCTTCGTGACGGCTTCTTCCATGCCGACATGCACCAGGGGAACCTGAAGGTGCAGCACGACGGGGAAATCCATGCCATGGATTTTGGCATCATGGGCCGGATCGACGAATACACCCGCCGCGTCTATGCCGAGATCCTGATGGGCTTCATCCGCAAGGACTATCGCCGCGTTGCCGAGGTCCATTTCGAAGCCGGATATGTGCCGGCCGATCGGGACGTCGAGGCCTTCGCCCAGGCCCTGCGCTCGGTGGGCGAGCCCATCTTTGGCATGGACGCGTCGAAGATCTCGATGGGGCGGCTTCTGGCGCAGCTTTTCGAGGTGACCGAGCAGTTCGGCATGCAGACGCGAACCGAGCTCATCCTCTTGCAGCGGACGATGGTCGTGGTCGAGGGCGTGGCGCGCTCGCTCAACCCGAACATCAACATCTGGGAGGTCGCCCAGCCCGAGGTCGAAGCCTATATCCGCGAGCATCTCGGCCCGCGGGCTGCGATGCGCGACCTGATGGCCACGCTTCAGGTGCTGGCACGGTTCGGCCCGAAGCTGCCCCAGCTGGCCGAGGCCGCGCTTGTTCGTGCCGGGGCCGAAGACGGGTCCGCGAAGTCGGGTCGGGGGGGCGGTACGTTGGCCGGATTCGCGGCCGGGGTCATCCTGGCCGGCGGACTTGCCGCGGCGGCTTTCCTTCTTGCGGGCTGATCCCGAGGCCAGGGCCTCATGTTCGCGCAGCGGACAGTTCGAGGGGCGCGGCGTCGCCATGTGCGCTCGAGCCCCGGTGCCCCCGGAAAGTGCAGAACACGCCAAGGAGCCAGCGAAGCAAGGGCTCGATTTCTTCCACGCGGCGGACCAGATCCGGGGCCAGTGCGCCAAGAAAGGCCGCGCGCGCCGCGGTCGGAAGGGGACCGGTCCCATAGATCGTCTGCATGGCGGGCGACAGGAAAAGGGCCGCGTCATAGGCCGGATCGCCAAGCGCGGGGCACTGCCAGTCGATGAAGCGCGGCCCGTCGGGGCCGACGACGATGTTCGAGGGCACCGGATCGCCGTGCAAGAGGACCACCCGCCGCGACGGGCCGACATCGTTCGCCGGCGGCTGTGCGCGTCGGAGCCGTTCGGCGACGCGCGACGGCAGCGCCGCCAGCATCGGTGCGGCCATTGCAACGATGTCGGCCCCCGAGGTGGGCAGACGCCGGAACGGCGCACGATCGGGAAGGGGCTGTGCGTGAAGCCGGGACAGAAGCCTTGCGACGGCCGTGGGGTCGTCCCGCCGGGCGCACCAGGGCCGGCCGGGAACGAAAGGGTAGAGAAGGCAGCGCCCGAAAGGCGTCGTGACAAGGGTCGGCAGGTCGGCGGTCACCTCGGGGCCGATGCCGGTGCCGGCGAGGTGACGAATGGCGGTAGCCTCGGCGCCAAGGTCGTTCGGAAAGAGCGGGTTGGCGGCATCACCGACTTCGAGCTTGCAGACCAGCGCCGCGGACCGTGATCCGTCGATGCGCCAGACCCGGTTGACGCGCCCGCCCGCCAGCTGCGTCCAGCGCCCGGGTTCGGGCAGGGCGCCAGCGGCGACGAGCGCCTCCGCCAGCTTGCGCCAAGTGCCGTCCGTCCCGTCCTGCACGTCATCTCCCGCCGTGTGGATCTCCCGCCGCGTGGGGGTGGTCCTGTGCCGGTTGCGACGCTATGGGCTCGATGCGTGTCACGCAACCCGATCGCGCGTGCCGGTCCGGCCGGCGACCCAGTCGGTGATCGCCGACGCCGGCATCGCGCCGGAGCGGCGGGCAATCTCGCGTCCCGACTTGGCAATGACAAGCGTCGGGATGCCTCGTATCCCGAAACGGGCGGCGGATTGCGGGAAGGCCTGGGTGTCGAGCTTCACGAAGCGAGCGCTGTTTCCTAGCATGGCGGCCGCCCGGGCAAACTCGGGCGCCATCATGCGGCAGGGTCCGCACCAGGGTGCCCAGAAGTCGATGACAAGCGGCAGATCGTCGTTGCGGATCGCGCGCTCGAGCGTGCCGGGCTCGACCTCACGGGGCTTTCCGGGAAGAAGATCCTCTCCGCACACCCCGCAGCGCGGGTGATCGTGAAGGCGATCCGCGGGCACGCGGTTCATCTGACCGCATGCAAGGCAGCTGAGCCTGACGGGTTTCATCCTGACCTCCAATAAACATATCGCTTTTCGCATATATGGAGGCGCTCTCGGTCGATCCATGGGATGCGCCGGGCAGATTGTCGCGCCCGGGCGGGGGCTTCAGGGTGTCAGCATTTCGAGGAGCTCGTCGCCCAGCTCATGGATCTCGGACCTGGCGGTGGCCGCCTTCGCGCCCGCCTCGGCAACGGCCAGGCCGTGCTCCATGACCTCGGCAAGGGCGACACGGTTGCCGATGACGGTTCGGGCCACCGGCGCGTTCAACTCGGACAGCGCCGCCCGCATCCGGTCGGCAAGGCGCGTCCCGGCGCGGGCACGGTTGAGGACCAGAAGGGCCGCCCGCTCTTCCCGGGCGGCAAGGTCGAGCACCCCGCCGGTCGCCCAGAGGTCGACGGCGCTGGCCGAGACCGGAACGAGGACGAGATCGGCCTCGCGCAGTGCCGGTCTGAGGTCGGCGTCGATCTTCGGGGGCGTGTCGACGATGACGATATCATGCGCGGCGCGAAGCTTCTCGGCCTCGTAGGCCACGCCCCATGCCGAAGAGGTCGAGAAGGCGATGTCGCCTTCCTGCGCATCCCGCGTGGTGCGGCGGGCCATGAACCAGCGCCCAAGGCTTCCCTGCGGATCGCTGTCGACGATCGCGGTGGTCAGCCCGCGGGCCGCCATGTCCACGGCCAGGTTCGCCGCCAGTGTCGTCTTGCCGGCACCACCCTTCTGCTGCGCCACGACGATCACACGTCCCGCCATTCGCCACCCTCGTCAGCCGCGTCGGTCATGACGCGACATTAGCCGAGTCGCTTCCGCCGCGCTGCAGAAAATTTCAGGGGCGGCGTCAGGCGAAGTCGACGAATTTCGCGAAGGGCATCTCTCTGAGGCGCTTGCCGGTCAGGGCGTGGATCGCCGCCGCCAGTGCCGGTGCGGCCGGGGGCACCGGCGGTTCGCCGATGCCGTGCACCTTGTCACCGTTCTCGAGGCCCCTGACGAAGATCTCGGGGCACTGGGGAAGGCGCATCCCTTCGTGATCGAAGAAATTCTCCTGTTCCGCACGGCCATCGGCATAGGTGATCTCGCAATTCATCGCGTGGCCAAGCCCCCACACGACGCCGCCTTGCACGAGGTTCTCGAAATTTACGGGGTCGACGACGGTTCCGACCTCGGCCGCGACCCAGACCTTCTCGATGCGGATCCCTGCGCCGGTGTCTCGTACCTCGACGACCTCGGCAACGGGGACGCCGAACGAGAGGCAGAACGCCACACCGCGGCCGATCCCGGGGGCCGGGCGTGGGCCGTTCCAGCCGCTCATGCGGCCGACTTCCTCGAGCACGTGCCGCGACAGATCGTGACTGCACAGGCGGATGCGCTCTTCGAGCGGGTCGGCGCCGGCGGCCTCGATCAGCTCGTCAAGGAACCCGTTGAAGAAGAAGGCGTTGGTCGAGGCGCCGACCGACCGCCACGAGCTTACCGGCGCCAGTTGCGGGGCGCGATAGGCGGTCATGCGGTAGTTCGGGATGGCGAAGGGCTGATCCCATGCGCCGGCGCTGATGATGCCGTCCGGTCCCATGAGGCCGGGCGCCGAAGGCTGGCGCGACAGCTGCGAGGTCTGGACCGAGGGCATGGCGATCGAGAGATCGAGCGCCGCAACCTTCCCGTCCGACACCGCGCCGCGCATGCGGGCCATCGCGATCTGGCGCGGGAAGTCATGGGCGAAATCCTCTTCCCGCGCATAGGTCAGCTTGACCGGCGTCCCCGGCATGGCCAGCGCCACTTCGGTGGCGCGCTTGACATGCTCGTCCTCGAGGCGGTGCCCGAAACTGCCGCCGGCATACTGGTTGTGGACGAAGACCCGGTCGGTCTCGACGCCCGCAATGGCGGCGACATTGGCCTGGACGAATTGCGGCAACTGGGTCGCCGTCCAGACGTCGACGCGATCCTCGCCGACCTCGACGATCACGGAAAGCGGCTCGAGCGGGGCATGGGCGAGATAGGGCGCGCGATACTCGGCCTCGAGCACGCCCGGGCCCGAAAGCGCCGTCTCGACGTCGCCGTCGTCCCGGCGACGGTCCTCTCGGCGGGCTTCGGTGAACGAGTCGGCAAGTGCCGTCCAGTGCCCATCCATTTCTGCGGGATAGGGCGCCGGCCCCCAGTCGCATTCGATGGCCCGCACGGCCTGGATGGCCCGCCAGGTGTTGTCCGCGACGACGGCAATGCCGCCGCTGACGGGCACGACCTTCTTGACGCCGCGCATCGCCTCGGCCCGCGTCGCGTCATAGCCGTTGAGGGCGCCGCCCTGACGGGGATTGAGCCGCACGGTTGCGTGGACCATCCATGGCCGCTTGAGGTCGATGCCATAGTTGAGCGTGCCGGTGGACTTCGCCTCGATGTCGATGCGCTGGACGGGCTTGCCGACATAGCGCCAGGCCTCGGGCGGGCGCAGTTCCACGTCCTCGACCGGGTCGATGCGGGCGGCATCGGCGGCAAGCTCGGTATAGGCGAAGGTCGTCCCCTCGGGGAGGATGACGCGCCCGCGGCGGGTCTTCATCTGATCGACGGCGATGCCGGTGCGCGCCGCGGCGGCCTGTTTCAGGGTCTCGCGCGCCACGGCGCCGGCGACGCGCAGTTTGAGAAAGGAATCGGGCACCGAGGATGACCCCCCGGTCACCTGAAGGCCCAGAAGCCTGACGGCCGCGCCGGCGACCGACCGCACCGTCTCGGCGGTCCAGCTTTCATCCGTCGCCATGAAGGGCAGAAGCTCGGAGATGGCGGCGGTGTTGTAATAGGCGGCGGCGGGCAGTCCGGGGTCGATGTCGACCTGGTCGAGGTCGATGTCCATCTCCTCGCAAATGAGCATGGCCTGCATCGAGCGTGTGCCCTGCCCAAGATCTGTGTGCGGGGCGATCAGCGTCACGCGCTCGGACGTCACAAGGACCCACGGGTTGAAGGTCACATCCCCGGGGCCAAGGTCGCGCGCAAGCGGGTTCTCGAGCGGCTGACGGACCTTGTAGACCCCGAAGGCGACGCCGCCGGCAATGGCGGCCGAGCCGACAAGAAAGGCGCGGCGGGTGTATTTCATGATCCGGCCCATGGCTCAGCCCTCTTGCAACATGCGCGCCGCGGTGTGCACGGCGGCGCGAATTCGCGGGTAGGTGCCGCAGCGACAAAGATTGCCGCTCATCGCCTCGTCGATCTCGTCATCGGTCGGCGAGGGATTGGCCGCAAGGAGCGCCGCTGCCTGCATGATCTGCCCCGACTGGCAATAGCCGCACTGCGCCACCTGATGCTCGACCCAGGCCGCCTGGACGGCATGCAGGGCCCCCGGCTGTCCAAGGCCCCAGATGGTGGTGACCTCTCCGGCAACCTCTCCGACGGGCACCTGGCACGAGCGCACGGCCTGCCCGTCGACATGGACCGTGCAGGCGCCACAGGCAGAAACGCCGCATCCATACTTGACGCCCGTGAAGCCCAGTTCGTCCCGTAGGACCCAGAGAAGCGGCATTTCGGGTTCGACGTCGATGTCGAATTCCCTGCCGTCGACGACAAGTTTCATGTCCGCCTCCTGTCACGCGCTCGCGAGCGCAATTCTGCCCGCGGCCGGATCGGAATGAAATGAAAACGTTGCGGAAAGGCCGAAACCGGCGGCAAGGCGCGCCCGGCTCAGTCTTCGCGGCCGAAGGTTCGGGTGTCGCGAAACAGTGCCTCGAGCC
>RFGD01000154.1 GCA_003696705.1 Alphaproteobacteria bacterium
GCATGGTCATTGGCGAACCTTACGTTGGCCCAGTCGTTTATCGTGACGACCAATTCATAATAGTCGATGAAAACGGCGATCCCCTCGCAGATGCAAGCGGCTACTCATGGGCCGGTGGTTATTCATGGGCCGGAGGTTACTCATGGGCTGGCGGTTACTCGTGGGCCGGAGGCTATTCATGGGCTGGTGGTTACTCGTGGGCTGGAGGCTACTCATGGGCCGGTTCAACTGATTGGCAACCTGTGGAACCGGGTAGTGTATGGCAGAGTGGCTATTCATGGGCCGGTGGTTATTCATGGGCCGGAGGTTACTCATGGGCCGGTGGTTATTCATGGGCTGGAGGTTACTCATGGGCCGGCGGCTACTCATGGGCTGGCTTAGTTGATTTTGCCGAGTAACGAATAATTTAACCTAAACAGATTTATATTTTGTCCCCATGATGTCCTATAGGTCTCATGGGGACAATTGTTTATGATGAATAGGATGTTTTTATGATTGGTATAATTAACAGATGGAACAATAAAAAGGAAGAGATTAAGGGGTAACCTTAAAATCTCAAAGCTCTTGTTTGAAAGTGATTTTATTAATTTGTAATGAATAAAGCACCATTACGAAAAATATATTCAACATTGTTATCAATAATTGGGGTGTTTATAGTCGTTAAGGGGATATTACAAATTCCCACCTATGAACAGCCAGCAATGCTATATTTGTTATTGGTACTTGCTGTGGCCACCCAAGGCACTATGACTTACCTTGTCGATGGCACAGCAATTGTCTCAGTAAGTACTGCTATAAGTTTTGCTTCAGTTCCATTATACGGACCTTTTGCAGCCGCATTAATTGAGGCGGCTGCTGAATTTGGTTTATGGTTGTTAAGTATTCCCAAGAACACATTTGATTGGAAAAAGGAAATTGAACGATTAGGTGTCAATTTAGGAATGCATATCCTTGCTATTTTTGCAGCCGGTTATGCATTTTTATTTATTCAAGGATTTTCCATAGAGAATATTTGGGCTAAATTAGTTTTACCTTGGGCAATTGGAGCAGTCGTTGGAGATCAAATAAATTTATGGTTATTAGCCGTTATCATCTTTTTAGTTAATGGAGTTAGCCCTATTAAGGTATGGAAGGAGAATCGATGGGCGATTCCTATGAATGTGTTGGTGATGGGGGCTGGGGGTGCATTTATATCTTATGCAGTTGACCAGTTTGGTTGGGTGGGTGTTGCAATA
>RFGD01000155.1 GCA_003696705.1 Alphaproteobacteria bacterium
CAAGCTCGACCTGGACGACGTCCGTCTGGCCGGTGGCAAAGGATGCTGCACAGATCTCCAGATAGAACTGCCAGCTGCGCAGGAAGGCGTCCGTGCGGCCCATGGCCCGAATGCGGGGCGCCGCCGCCGCCAGTCGCGCCGCCCAGGTTCGGCAGGTGCGGGCGTAATGCGCGCCGAAGGCAAAGCTGTCGGCGACGGCAAGGCCGGCCCGGCGGGCTTCGGCCGCGATGACGCCGTTCGAAAGGAGCATCCCGCCCGGAAAGGTGTGGTGGCGGATGTAGTCCGACCCCTTGCGGTAGATCGGAAAATAGGCGTCGGAGACGGTAATGGCCTGGACTACTGCCCGCCCGCCTTCGCGCAGGCGCCGGGCGAGGGTGCGGAAATAGGCCGGCCAGTAGCGCTCGCCGACGGCCTCGATCATCTCGATGGACACGATGTTGTCGAAGGTCCCGCGTGTCTGGCGATAGTCCTCGAGCCGTATCTCGGCCGGCGGGCCGAGACGGCGCTCGGCCCAGGCCTTCTGGCTGGGCGAAATGGTGATGCCGGTGACGCGCCGGCCCTCGGCCACGGCGGCCTCGGCGAAGCCGCCCCAGCCACAACCGATCTCGAGCACGCTTTCCCCGTCCGAAAGGCGCGATAGAATGCGGCGATACTTCCGTTTCTGCGCGGCTTCCAGATCGTCGCCTTCCCCGAACAGCGCCGAGGAATAGGTCATCGTCGGATCCAGCCAGAGGGCGTAGAAGTCGTTCCCCACGTCGTAATGCGCGCGGATGTTCCGCGAGGCACCGCGCTTCGAATTCGCTCGCAGGACCCGGTCCACGAAAAGGAGCCCGAGACGCGACCATGTCGACGGATAGGCAAAGCCGCCCAGCGTGTCGAGGTTGCGAAGCGCGACCGTCGTGACCGCTTCGATCGAGGGGCTGTCCCAAAGGCCGGCGACATAGGCTTCGCCGAACCCGATGTCGCCTCGTGCCGCCATGGCCGTGACGGCGGCCCAGTCGTGAATCTCGATCTCGGCTTCGGGGCCTTCCTCGCCGAAGTCGTGGCGCGTCCCTTCCGGGGTGACGACACGAAGGCGGCCGACGCGGATCTTCTCGCACGAGGCAAGAAACTCGCGCCCGACGCGCGCAGCCAGCGGGGTTCTCATCGGTCCTGTCCCTCCTGTCGTTCCCGGGCCAGCGCGGACCGGCGGCGCCGGGGTCGCTCCAGTGTGGAAGAGAAGGGGGGCGGCTGGCAAGTCCGGGCCCTCGGGGCGCGCGGCGGAGAGGGGGTCGGCCGCCGATGGCGAAGGGCGCGATCTGCTCGGCGGACGGCCGTCCGAGGCCGATCGAGGGTGCCCGGGATGCGCCGCGGGAGGGCAAGCGCCGCCGCGGGATCGCGATCGGGCGCCATCCGGAGATCTCCGGTCCGACACGGTCCAGTCACGGCCTGGATCGGGCCAAGAGCCGACGAAACGGGTATCCCGATCCTGTCCGCGATGCTGAAAGCGTCCGGGGACAAGCCCTGCGGGCAGGGTCCATTTCGCTTGGGAATTCAAGGAATTGTGGGGGATGTGGCAGCCCGTAGGGGAGTCGAACCCCTCTTTCCAGGTTGAAAACCTGGCGTCCTAACCGATAGACGAACGGGCCACCGGGCTTGTGGGGCGGCTTTTAGAAAAACGTGCCGCCGACCGCAAGGGGAAAAGTTCACCGCGATCCAAAAATTTTTTCCGATGCGGGGGCCGCGTCCTCGACGCGCAACTGCGGTTTCAGGCGGCCGCCCCAGGCATTGAGTTCCGGGCGCCCCGCGACATGAACTGAACATCCGTTCATCGCGCCCAGCGCATCGAGCCCACGTTCGCCGGCCCGGAAGCAGATGGCGTCGATCCGGTGTCCCGCGCCGTCGTCGAGCGCGAGTTTCAGATGCCCCGTGCCCACTTCGCGCACACTGGCGATGCGGTGGGCGGGCAGGACGAAGCGCGGCGAAGGGGCGGCCTGGCCAAAGGGGCCGGCGGTTTCGAGGGTCTCGACAAGTTCGACGTCGACGGCGCTTGCCATCAGCGGGCCGTCGACGCGAAGCTCTTGCGGGCCGCCGGCGCCGGCGCCCTGTCGGGCAACGAGTTCGGCAAGGCGCGCCATGGCGTCTTCGATCCGCTCTTTCGCGACCGTAAGGCCGGCGGCCATCCGGTGCCCGCCCCCCTTGAGCGCGTGCCCTTCCGCGACAAGTCGCTGGACCGCGGCGCCAAGATCCACGCCGCCGACCGACCGGCCCGAACCCGTGCCCGTCGCGCCGTTGACTCCAAGGACGACCGCGGGCCGGTTGGCCCATTCCTTCAGCCGAGAGGCAACGATGCCGACGACGCCCGGGTGCCAGTCGGCGCCGGCCGCCCAGACAAGCGGGCCGTCGGCGCCCCGGCGCTCGGCCTGGGCCCGGGCCTCTTCGAGAACGCGCGCTTCGACCGCGCGGCGCTCGGCATTGAGGGTCTCGAGCTCTCGGGCGATGGCCTCGGCCTCGGCAGGGTCGGACGTCGCCAGAAGCCGCGCGCCCAGATCGGCACGCCCGATGCGGCCGCCCGCGTTGATCCTGGGGCCGAGAAGAAAGCCGAGGTGATGGCTCGTCGGCGCGGTGTCCATTCCGGCAACGTCGGACAGCGCCACAAGCCCCGGCCGCTGCCGGCGCGCCATGACGCGAAGCCCCTGGCGGACCAGGGCCCGGTTGACCCCGACGAGGGGCGCCACGTCGGCCACGGTGGCCAGAGCGACGAGGTCGAGAAACGACAGAAGCTCGGGTCCCTCGGCGCCACGGGCCCTGAGAATCCGGTTCACGGCGACAAGAAAGAGGAAGACCACGCCCGCGGCGGCCAGGTGGCCAAGCGATCCGTCCTCGTCCTGGCGGTTCGGGTTCACGACGGCAAGGGCAGGGGGAAGGGTCTCGGCGCCAAGGTGGTGGTCGAGGACGATGACGTCGGCGCCTTCTGCGGTGGCCGCGGCGATGGGTTCGTGGCTGAGTGTGCCGCAGTCGACCGTCAGGACAAGATCGTGTTCGCGGGCCAGCGCCACCATCGCCGGCGTGTTCGGGCCATAGCCTTCGTCGATACGGTCAGGCACATAGAGCGTGGCCTTCCGGCCCATCTGGCGCAGCCATGTCAGGAGAAGCGCCGCCGAGGCACCCCCGTCGACGTCGTAGTCGGCAAAGATCGCGATCCGCTCGTTGCGGTCCAGCGCGGTGACGAAGCGCTCGGCGGCCAGATCCATGTCGCGCAGGACCGAAGGATCGGGCAACAGCGTGCGCAGCTGCGGTTCGAGAAATGGGCGCGCCTCTTCGGGCGGAACCCCGCGGCGGGCAAGGACAAGCGCGACAGGGCGCGGCAGGCCGGCCTCGCGGGCGATCGCCTCGGCAAGTCGCTCCTCGTGCTCGGTCGGGCCTACCCATCGGCGCCCCGAGAGCGAGTTCTCGACGCCAAGAAAGGCCTTCGTCGTGACGCTCATCGCGGGGGCACTCCGGCGCCTTGCCGACGGGTCGGCCCGCGGCTGCCCCGAAGGCGGGGACGGACGGTCCGGGCTTGGCGCATGTCGGTTCCGGCGGGCTCTCGCATCGCGATGCCGGTGCCCTATTGCGTGGCGGCGTGTCGGGGGCTTCGATAGGTCATCCGGCGCACGGAGCCGGTGCGCGAGCGCATCAGAAGCGTTTCGCTGGTAAGCCACCCCACCTCGCGCCGGATGCCCGACAGAAGCGTGCCGCTGGTCACGCCGGTGGCGGCGAAGATCACGTCCGCGCGCACCATCTCGTCGCGGGTGTAGACGCGGTTCAGATCCTCGATGCCTGCCCGGCGGGCCCGCGCCTTCTCCTCGTCGTTGCGGAACAGAAGCTGGCCAAGGATCTGGCCGCCCATGCATTTCAGCGCCGCCGCGGCGAGGACCCCCTCGGGTGCCCCGCCCGAGCCCATGTACATGTCGATCCCCGTCAGTTCGGGCTCGGCGCAGTGGATCACGCCGGCGACGTCGCCGTCGGTGATGAGGCGGATGGCGCATCCGGTCTCGCGAAGTTCGGCGATCATCTTCTGATGGCGCGGCCGTTCGAGCACGCAGCAGGTGATGTCGCGCGGCTTGCAGCCCTTGGCCCGGGCGAGTGCCCGGACGCGCTCGGCCGGCGGCATGTCGAGCGTGACCGTGTCGCGCGGATAGCCGGGCCCGATGGCAAGCTTTTCCATGTAGACGTCGGGCGCGTGCAGCATCGTGCCGCGCGGCCCCATGGCAATGACCGAGATCGCGTTCGGCATGTCCTTGGCGGTCAGGGTCGTCCCCTCGAGCGGATCGAGCGCGATGTCGACTTCGGGGCCGGTGCCGGTGCCGACCTCCTCGCCGATGAAGAGCATCGGCGCCTCGTCCCGCTCGCCTTCGCCGATCACCACGGTCCCGCGGATGTCAAGGAGGTTGAGCTGATTGCGCATCGCGTCCACGGCGGCCTGATCGGCGGCATGTTCGTCGCCGCGCCCGATCAGGTCGGCCGAGGCGAGTGCGGCGGCCTCGGACACGCGGGCAAGGCCAAGCGACAGCATGCGATCATCGAACTGCACCTTGTCGGGGGTGGTCATCGAGAGGCTCCTGTTCCCGTTCCGTCTCTTTCATGGGTAGCCGCCCGGCGCCCGTCGGGAAAGGGGCGAGTGGCCGCATGATTGCGCAATCATCGCCCCGGCCGGGCGGCGGCGCGCGTCAGACGTCCTCGATGCGCAGCGCGAAGGGCGCGCCCAGGACGACGCCGGTCCCGGGAAGCGCGGTCAGCGCCGCATCCATGGCCGCGCGGCTTGTCGGATGCGTCACGACCAGGACCGGCGCGCTCTGGCCGGCGTGGCCATACTGGCGCATCCGGTTGATCGAGACTCCGGCGTCGCCAAGGGTCGCCGCGACCCGCGCCAGCGCACCCGGCCGGTCCTCGAGCTCGAGGCGAAGGTAGAACGGCGCCTCGACCGCCGATCGCGCGGGTTCGGCCCGGACGAGCGTGTCGGCGGGCTGGCCGAAGACGGGAAGGCGGATCCCGCGGGCAATGTCGATGACGTCGCCCATGACCGCCGAGGCCGTCGGTCCCTGGCCGGCACCGGCCCCGCGCAGCACGACCTGGCCGACGCTGTCGCCTTCGATCACGACCATGTTGGTCGCGTTCTCGATCTGGCCCAGCGGGCTTGTCGCCGGGACAAGGCAGGGCGCCATGCGCTGCTCGAGGCCTGCGTCGGTCATCTGCGCGACACCCAGAAGCTTGATGCGGTAGCCCATGTCGGCGGCATGGCGGATGTCTTCGATCGTCACGCGCTCGATGCCCTCGATCTCGATGTCGTCGAAGGCGACCCGGGTGCCGAAGGCGATGGCCGCGAGGATGGCCAGCTTGTGGCCCGCGTCGATCCCGCCGACGTCAAGCGTCGGGTCTGCCTCGAGATAGCCGAGGCGGCGGGCCTCCTCGAACACCTCGTCATAGGGAAGCCCCGCTTCCTGCATCCGCGTCAGGATATAGTTGCAGGTCCCGTTCATGACGCCCATGACGCGACCGATCCGGTTGCCGGCAAGCCCTTCCAGAAGCGACTTGATGACCGGAATGCCGCCGGCCACTGCAGCCTCGAACCGGAGCGCGACCCCGGCACGATCGGCCGCTTCGGCAAGCTCCTGCCCGTGGTGGGCCAGAAGCGCCTTGTTCGCGGTGACGACGTCGCGGCCCGCCGCGATGGCGGTTTCGACCGTGGCCTTCGCCGGCCCCTCGGACCCGCCCATGAGCTCGACCACGACATCGACGTCCTCTCGGGTGGCAAGCGCCACCGGGTTGTCTTCCCAGCCGTAGGCCGAGATGTCGATGCCCCGGTCCTTTGTCCGGTTCCTGGCCGAAACCGCCGAGATCGTGACGGGTCTGCCTGCGCGCGCGGCGATCATTTCGGCATGCCGCTCGACGATGCGAATGACGCCGGCACCAACCGTTCCCAGTCCGGCAATGCCGAGGCGCAGGGGGCTTTGCATGTTCCACACTCCGTCGTTCCGCTTGATGCGTCTCTAGCCAGTTGGCGCGCCGGGTGCAATGCGGCGGCGTGGCCGTCGCCTCAGCCCCCGTGGCGCCGGATGGCCGCAAGAAGGCGCGCGCGCTCGTCCGGCGAAAGAACCGGGCGCGCCGAAAGCCGCCGGGCCTCGCGCCGAAGCGCCGCGGCGCGCGCCGCCAGCGTCGTGCCGAGCTTGTCGGCAGGCGTGGTCGCCGCCGCCCCGGCGTCGCTACCGGTCAGCTCGGACAGGGGAAGGAGTCGCGGCCAGGGCGCGCGCCGGACGTCGGACGACAGCGCGCCGGCATCGCCGCCGATCGTCGGGGCGCAGGCGGCAACGGCGGCCAGAAGGGTGGCTAGGGCGGGGGCGCGCAGCATGGGGGTCCGGTCGGCTCCGATGATCCGCGGGGACGCTACCCCAGGCCGGCCCCCCTCGCAAGGCGGCCGCCGGAAAGGGCTTGCGAACTGAACGGGTGTTCACCTACCCTTGGGCCATGGCAAGGCGATCGGGCTCTTCGGCGGACATCACCGGCCCGCGCATCCGCGAGGCGGCGCTTCGGCTTTTCGCGCGCCACGGCTATGCGGCCGTGTCCATGCGGCGGATCGCGGCCGAGGTCGGCGTGCAGGCAGGGGCGCTCTATCTCTACACGCCAGACAAGCAGACGCTTCTTTTCGACCTGATGCGCACGCATCTTGAAGAGCTTCTGTCGGCGTGGGAGGCCGAGGAAAAGGGTGAAACGCCGGCCGAGCGGCTTGACCGCTTCGCGCGCTTTCACATCCGCTTTCACATCGAACGGCGCGAGGCCGTGTTCCTTTCGAACATGGAGCTTCGGAACCTCACCCCCGAGAACTTCGCCGTCATCGAGGCGTTGCGCCACCGCTACGAGGATGCGCTCGAGGATATCCTGAAGGACGGCGTCGCCGAGCGGGCCTTCGACGTCGCCGACACCCGGCTGACGACCATGGCGCTGATCGCCATGCTGACGGGTGTGACGACCTGGTACCGAGAGGGCGGGCGCCTTCGCCAGGGGCGGGTCGAGGCGATCTATGCGCACATGGTCCGCAAGGCGGTGCAGATGCCGCGCTGGAAACGCCGCCGGATCGAAGGCGCGGCCGATGCGGAGGTGATCGACGAGCCGGGCGAACCCGCCGAGGCCGCGCCCGCGTCCGGGCAGGGCGCCGACACGGTCGAGGAGCCGGCGGACGTCAAGGGCCCGCCGGCGTCGCAACCTCAGAGGTCGGGGTAGATCGGATAGGCTTTCAGGAACTCGACGACCTCGGCGCGCACTTTCGCCTCGGTTTCGGCGTTGCCGTCCTCGCCGTTCGCGGCCAGCCCGTCGATGACCTCGACGATCCAGTCGGCGATGCGGCGGAACTCGGCCTCGCCGAAGCCGCGGGTGGTGCCGGCCGGGGTGCCAAGACGGATGCCCGACGTCACGGTCGGTTTCTCGGGGTCGAAGGGAATGCCGTTCTTGTTGCAGGTGATGTGGGCCCGCCCCAGCGCCTTTTCCGTCTGGTTGCCCTTCACGCCCTTCGGGCGCAGGTCCACCAGAAGCACATGCGTGTCGGTGCCGCCCGTGACGATGTCGAGCCCGCCCTTCATCAGCTGATCGGCAAGCGCCTGCGCATTCGCCACGACCTGCCGGGCATATTCGCGGAACTCGGGCCGCAGCGCCTCGCCGAAGGCAACGGCCTTTGCCGCGATCACATGCATGAGGGGGCCACCCTGAATCCCCGGAAAGATGGCCGAATTGACCTTCTTCGCGATCTCGGGGTCGTTCGTCAGGATCATGCCGCCGCGCGGGCCGCGCAGGGTCTTGTGGGTCGTCGTCGTCGCCACATGGGCATGCGGAAACGGCGAGGGATGCGCGCCACCGGCCACGAGGCCCGCGAAATGGGCCATGTCGACCACCAGAAGGGCCCCGACGCTGTCGGCGATCTCGCGGAAGCGGGCAAAGTCGATCTGCCGCGGCACGGCCGAGCCGCCGGCGATGATGAGTTTCGGCCGGTGCTCGGCGGCCAGGCGCGCGACCTCGTCATAGTCGATATGCGCGTCCTGCTTGCGCACGCCATATTGCACGGCGTTGAACCACTTGCCGGACTGGTTGGGCGGCGCGCCATGGGTCAGGTGCCCGCCCGAGGCAAGGTTCATCCCCAGAATGGTGTCGCCCGGCTTCAGAAGGGCGGTGTAGACGCCCTGGTTGGCCTGGCTTCCCGAATGGGGCTGGACGTTGACGAACTCGCAACCAAACAGCTTCTTCGCGCGTTCGATGGCCAGGTTCTCGGCGACATCCACCCACTGGCATCCGCCATAGTAGCGCCGGCCCGGATAGCCCTCGGCATACTTGTTGGTCAGGACCGAGCCCTGCGCGTCGAGAACGGCACGGCTGACGATGTTTTCCGAGGCGATCAGCTCGATCTCGTCTCGCTGGCGGCCAAGCTCGCCCTGGATCGCGGCGAACAGCTCGGGGTCGCGCGCCGAAAGGGGCTCGGTGAAGAACTTCGGGTCAAGCGGGGCGTCGGTCACGGTGGCACTCCTTTTCCGCAATCTCGGAACCTGGGCGTTTCCTACCCGATGAACGGCCCCCGGCAAGGGCAAAATGCGACAACGCGGCATTTGTTAGCGCACTGGCAGGGCGCGCAACGGGGTTGCGCTGTGCCGCGGAAGCGGCAAACTGGCACCGATGCCGAAGACACGGAAGAAACCGCCGAAGATCGCCTTTCTCGCCAGCGACACGCCCGAGGCGCTGGCCGCGCGCGAGCGTCTGGTCGCCCGCTATGGCAACGTCCCCCCCGAGGAAGCCGACGTGATCGTCGCCCTGGGCGGCGATGGCTTCATGCTTCAGACGCTGCACGGGACCATGGATCTTGGAAAGCCGGTCTATGGCATGAACTGCGGCACGGTCGGTTTCCTCATGAACGAATACCGCGAGGACGGCCTCATCGAGCGGCTCGAGAAGGCCGAGGAAGCGGTCATCAACCCGCTGCGCATGCGCGCCATGACCCAGGACGGCCGCATTCACGAGGCGCTTGCGATCAACGAGGTTTCGCTTCTGCGCGCCGGGCCCCAGGCGGCAAAGCTGCGCATCACCGTCGACGGCAAGGAGCGGATGGCCGAACTTGTCTGCGACGGCGCGCTGGTCGCCACGCCGGCGGGTTCGACCGCCTACAACTACTCCGCGCACGGGCCGATCCTGCCCATCGGGTCCGAGGTCCTTGCCCTGACGGCCATGGCCGCCTTCCGGCCGCGGCGCTGGCGGGGGGCCCTTCTTCCCAAGAACGCGAAGGTCCGGTTCGACGTGATCGAGCCGCACAAGCGCCCCGTCATGGCCGACGCCGACGGGCGCAGCGTGCGCGATGTCCTCTGGGTCGAGGTCGAGAGCGACCCGAACGTGCGCCATCGCATCCTGTTCGACCCCGGCCACGGCCTGGAAGAGCGGCTGATCCAGGAGCAGTTCGCCTGATCGGCATTGCGCATCGCCCCCGGCTGTGAAAAAAGTTCAACGTTGAACTAACGCGGGGGAATTGTCGCATGGCCGAGGAAGGAAGCGGTTCGGGGCGCAAGGCGGCGCTCGACTATCACGCCCTGCCGAAGCCCGGAAAGCTCGAGGTGCGGGCCACCAAGCCCCTGGCCAACCAGCGCGATCTTTCGCGCGCCTACAGCCCCGGCGTCGCCGAGGCGAGCCTCGAGATCGTGAAGGACAGCGCCAACGCCAGCCGCTACACCGTGCGCGGCAATCTTGTCGGCGTCGTCACCAACGGCACGGCGGTTCTTGGTCTTGGCAGCATCGGGGCGCTGGCCGCCAAGCCGGTGATGGAAGGAAAGGCCGTCCTTTTCAAGAAGTTCGCGGGTATCGACTGTTTCGACATCGAGATCGACGAGGCCGACCCCGAAAAGCTGGCCGAGGTGATCTGCCGACTGGAGCCCACCTTCGGGGCCATCAACCTCGAGGACATCAAGGCGCCGGACTGCTTTGTCGTCGAACGCATCTGCCGCGAGCGGATGAACATTCCCGTCTTTCATGACGACCAGCACGGGACGGCCATTGTGGTCGGCGCGGCTGCGATCAACGCCTTTCTCGTCGCCGGCAAGGCGCCGGGCGAGGTCAAGGTCGTCTCGACCGGCGGCGGCGCGGCGGGGATTGCGTGTCTCAACATGCTCGTCAAGCTGGGTGTCAAGCGAGAGAACATCTGGCTTTGTGACGTCGAGGGCCTTGTCCACGAGGGGCGCCGCAAGGGGATGACCCCGGAAAAGGCGGCCTTCGCGCAGCGGACGACGGCGCGCACGCTTGACGACGTCATCGATGGCGCGGACATGTTCCTTGGCCTTTCGGCGCCCAACGTGCTGTCGCCGGAACAGGTGGCGCGCATGGCGCCGCGGCCGATCGTCTTTGCGCTCGCCAACCCCGTGCCCGAGATCCTGCCCGAGGCCGTTCGCGAGGTGGCGCCGGACGCCATCATCGCGACGGGGCGGTCGGACTATCCCAACCAGGTCAACAACGTCCTCTGCTTTCCGTTCATCTTCCGCGGGGCGCTGGACGTCAGCGCGACCGAGATCAACGACGCGATGTGCCTTGCCTGTGTCGAGGGGATCGCGGCACTTGCGCGCGCCACGACCTCGGCCGAGGCCGCCGAGGCCTACCGGGGCGAGCGGCTGACCTTCGGGCCCGACTACCTGATCCCGAAACCCTTCGATCCGCGCCTCATGGGAGTGATCGCCCCGGCCGTCGCACAGGCGGCGATGGAAAGCGGCGTGGCCACGCGGCCGATCGCCGACATCGAGGAGTACAAGGCCCGGCTTGACGGCTCGGTGTTCCGTTCGGCCCTTCTGATGCGCCGCGTCTTCGAGGCGGCCGCGACGGCCACGCGCCGCATCGTCTTTGCCGAGGGCGAGGACGAGCGCGTCCTTCGCGCCGCAAATGCCATGATCGAGGAGACGACGGACGTTCCCATCCTCATTGGCCGGCCCGAGGTCGTCGTCCGCCGCCTCGAACGGGCGGGCCTGTCGATCCGTCCCGAGCGCGATTTCATGCTGGTGAACCCCGAAAGCGACCCGCGCTATCGCAGCTACTGGGAAACCTATCATGCGCTCATGGAGCGGCGCGGGGTCACGCCCGACATCGCCCGCGCCATCCTCAGGACGAACACGACCGCAATCGCCGCCGTCATGGTGCATCGGGACGAAGCGGATTCCATGATCTGCGGCACCTTCGGACAGTATAACTGGCATCTCAACTATGTCTCTCAAGTCCTTGCAAGAGATGGACTTCATCCTGTCGGCGCCTTGAGCCTCCTCATTCACGAAACGGGGCCGCTTTTCGTGGCCGACACCCATGTGCACCCCGAGCCGACGCCCGAGCAGATCGCCGAGACGGTCATCGCCGCCGCGCGCCATGTCCGGCGTTTCGGGATCGAGCCGCGGATTGCGCTGTGCTCGAGCTCGCAGTTCGGCGATCAGGCCAACGACAGCGGCCGGCGCATGCGGGCGGCGCTCGAAATCCTCGACGGGGCGCCGCGCGATTTTGCCTACGAGGGGGAAATGCACGCCGACGCGGCCCTCGACCCCGAGCTGCG
Organism: Alphaproteobacteria bacterium; assembly: GCA_003696705.1. Lineage (GTDB taxonomy): Bacteria > Pseudomonadota > Alphaproteobacteria > Rhodobacterales > Rhodobacteraceae > RFGD01. The sequence continues at coordinate 11,567 of RFGD01000155.1, forward strand.
GGCGCGCATCTTTCCCCATGCCCGCTTCGAGGGCGCGGCGACCGCCCTTGTCTTCGCCTCGACCGATGCCGCTGGCGCGGTGCGCAATGTGCTCAGGAAGAAGGCCGGCGCACTCGAGGTCGGTCCCATCCTCATGGGCATGGGCAACAAGGCCCACATCGTCACCCCCTCGATCACGGCGCGCGGGCTTCTCAACATGTCGGCCCTGGCCGGGACCCCGGTCGCCCATTACGGCTAGGGCGCGACCTTGACCGCCGGGGCGGGGCTGCCCATGGTTTGATCATGGTCAGGGGATTGCTTCTGGATCTTTCCGGCGTCGTATATGTCGGCGATCGACTGGTCGAGGGCGCTGCCGACGCGCTGGCCCGGCTCGAGGCCGCCGGCGTTCCCGTCCGGTTCGTCACGAATACCACCAGCCAGCCGCGGTCGGCGATCGTGGCGCGGCTCTCCCGCCTGGGCCTCGAGGTGCCGCTCTCGCACGTCTTCACCCCCGCGATGGCGGCACTCTCGTGGCTGCGGGAACACGAGCTTGTGCCGCACCTTCTTGTCCATCCGCGCCTCGAGGTGGACTTTGCCGACGCGCCGCGCAGCGGCAAGGGCACGGCGGTCGTCGTCGGTGACGCGCGCGAGCATTTCACCTATCCGGCCATGAACGCCGCCTTCCGCCAGTTGATCCATGGCGCGCCCCTTCTGGCGCTGGCGCAGAACCGGGTGTTTCTCGACGACGACGGAGAACTTTCCATCGACGCCGGCGCCTTCGTCCACGCCCTGGCCTACGCCGCCCAGGTCGAGCCCGTGCTTCTTGGCAAGCCGGCGCCCGGTTTCTTTGCCGCGGCGGCCGCGAGCATGGGGCTTCGGCTCGACGAGGTCGCCATGGTCGGCGACGACGCCGAAGCCGACGTGTCGGGCGCGCTTGCGGCGGGCGTGGCGGCGGCGATCCTCGTGCGGACAGGGAAATACCGCAAGGGGGACGAGGACCGCGTGGACCACCCGCCGACCGCCGTCGTGGACGATCTGGCCGCGGCGGTCGAATACCTCCTGTCGGGGGATACGGGGCCCTTCGGCGGCGGGAAGGCCGCGCGTTATCGCCAACAGTGACGGCGCGACGCAGCCGCCGTGCTTGCCCGACCGGTTGACGAGGGGTAACACGGTGACGAGTCTGGAGGAGGGCATACAATGGCATACGCCGAAGTCTATGACGCGTGGAAGACCGACCCCGAGGGCTTCTGGATGCAGGCGGCCGAGGCCGTGGACTGGGTCCGCAAGCCAAGCCGCGCCCTGTTCGACGAAAGGGCGCCGCTCTATCAGTGGTTCGCCGACGGCGAGATCAACACCTGCTGGAACGCGGTCGACCGGCACGTCGAGGCCGGCCGCGGCGCACAGACCGCGATCATCTACGACAGCCCCGTGACGGGCACGAAACGTTCGATCACATTCGCCGAACTGCAAGAACAGGTGGCACGGCTTGCCGGTGCCCTCGCCCGGCGGGGGATCGGCGTCGGCGACCGCGTCGTGATCTACATGCCCATGGTGCCCGAAGCGCTTGTGGCCATGCTGGCCTGCGCCCGGATCGGCGCCATTCACTCGGTCGTCTTCGGCGGCTTCGCCGCGAACGAGCTGGCGACGCGCATCGACGATGCCAAGCCGAAGGCGGTCATCGCGGGGTCCTGCGGCATCGAGCCGAACCGCGTCGTCGAATACAAGCCGCTTCTGGACGGCGCCATCGAGATGGCGGCCCACAAGCCCGAATTCTGCGTGATCCTTCAGCGCGAGGCCGCGCCCGCAAGCCTTGTCGAAGGCCGCGACTTCGAGTGGGAGGCCTTCCAGGACGGCGCGACGCCCGCCGATTGCGTGCCGGTGCGCGGGGATCACCCCTGCTACATCCTCTACACCTCGGGGACGACGGGCCAGCCCAAGGGCGTCGTCCGGCCGACCGCGGGTCACATCGTGGCGCTCAACTGGACGATGAAGAACATCTACGGCGTCGAACCGGGAGAGGTCTACTGGGCGGCGTCGGACGTCGGTTGGGTCGTCGGGCATTCCTACATCTGCTACGGCCCGCTGTTTCACGGCAACACGACGGTCGTGTTCGAGGGCAAGCCGGTCGGCACGCCCGATGCCGGCACCTTCTGGCGCGTCATCGCAGAGCATGACGTCAAGGTCCTCTTTACCGCGCCGACCGCCTTCCGCGCCATCAAGCGCGAAGACCCGGAGGGCGAGTTCCTGAAGAAATACGACCTTTCCGGGCTGCGTGCGCTGTTTCTTGCCGGCGAACGGGCGGACCCGGACACGGTGGAATGGGCGAAGCGCCAGCTTGGCGTGCCCGTCATCGACCATTGGTGGCAGACCGAGACGGGTTGGGCGATTGCGGCCAACCCCCTTGGCATCGAGCTTCTGCCGGTTCCCGTGGGCTCGCCCGGGGTTCCGATGCCGGGCTACGAGGTGCATATCCTCGACGAAGGCGGGCGCGAGTTGCCGGCCGGAGAGCTGGGCGCCATCGCCGTCAAGCTGCCGCTGCCGCCGGGCACGCTGTCGACGCTTTGGCAGGCTGACGAGCGCTATGTCGAGAAATACCTGTCCACCTTCCCCGGCTACTACGAGACCGGCGATGCCGGCTATCGCGACGCCGAAGGGTATCTCTACATCATGGCGCGCACCGATGACGTCATCAACGTGGCCGGACACCGGCTTTCGACCGGCCAGATGGAAGAGGTACTGGCCTCGCACCCCGATGTGGCAGAGTGCGCGGTCATCGGCGTCTCGGACCCGCTGAAGGGTCAGGTGCCGGTCGGGTTCCTTTGCCTCAACGCCGGCTCGTCGCGATCCGAGGACGAGGTCGTCGCCGAATGCGTGCAGCTGGTGCGCGAGAAGATCGGCCCCGTCGCCTTCTTCAAGCAGGCCGTCGTGGTCCAGCGACTGCCGAAGACGCGTTCGGGCAAGATCCTGCGCGG
>RFGD01000005.1 GCA_003696705.1 Alphaproteobacteria bacterium
GAGAAGGCCCTGTTTTTCAAGGGCCGGCAGCCGCTTGACGGGGGTGCCGAAGCGCGCCGCGTCGCAGGGCCGGCACGGGTCCTTGCGCGGGCCATCGCCCGGTCCTTCCAGGGACCGTCGGCCTTTGTCCCGGTGCCCGTCCGCGTGCCCGCGCCGCTGCCCGCGACGCCGGAAAATGGCCGTTTCGTGGCGCACGCCCCGGCGGATCCGCATGTGGCAAGGGCCCGCGCACGGTCACATTTTGAACAAATTTCCGAGACTCAAAGGGCCGCGTCGCTATACTCGCTCGCGATGAAGATTGGGTTCATTGCAGCTGCCGCTCTCTTTCTGGCTTCGTGCACGACCGCCTCGATGACCGAGGTCGCCGGGCGTCGTGCCGCGCCGGCCGAGTCCCTTCCGACGATGAAGACGTTTTCCTCCAAGGGCTTGTCGGCCCCGCGGGGACATCGTGTGCGGCGATCGAACAAGGACATTGCGCGCGATTTCCTTGACCTGACGTTCCAGATGGAAAGTGGGCGGCGCATCGAACGGATGAGCCGATTCGAGGGACCGATTCGAATCGCGCTGGTGAACGGACGCTCGCCCGGCGTGGTCCAGGACCTCGATGCGCTCATCGCCCGCCTGCGCCGCGAGGCAGGTATCGACATCACCCGCACGGGGCGCGCCGCCGAGGCCAACATCATTGTCGAGATGGTGCCGGCCCGACAGATGCGGCGCCTCGTCCCGCAGGCGGCCTGCTTCGTCGTGCCCACCGTGTCCGGCTGGGAGGAGTTCAAGCGCTTCCGCCGCTCGAGCCGCATCGACTGGACCCGCCTCGACCAGCGCCGGCGCGCCGCCGTGTTCATTCCGCTGGGCGTCGCCCCGCAGGAAGTGCGCGACTGCCTGCACGAAGAGATCGCTCAGGCGCTCGGGCCGCTCAACGACCTTTACCGGCTGCCGGACTCGGTCTTCAACGACGACAATTTCCATTCCGTCCTGACGCCCTTCGACATGCTGGTGCTTCGGGCCTACTACGCGCCCGAACTGCACTCGGGCATGACACGTGCCCAGGTTGCCCGGGTGCTTCCGACGATCCTCGACCGGATCAACCCGGCCGGGCGCGGGCTGCCGGCGCATGGCGTTGCCGCGGCGGATCGCGCATGGATCGACGCGATCGAGCGGGCGATGTCCCGGGGCACCTCGCGAAATGCCCGTATCTCGGCCGCCCGCAAGGCCGTGGCGCTGGCCCGCAACGCGGGCTGGCAGGACAACCGGCTGGCCTTCAGCCTGTTCGCCTATGGCCGCGTGGCGCTGGCCACCGAACCCGATGGGGCCATCGCCGCCTTCGCCGAGGCCAACAGGATCTTCCGCGGCCGCTACGGCGCCGGCATCCAGGCCGCGCATGTGGATCTTCAACTTGCCGGCCTTGCGCTCTCGTCGGGTCAGGCAGACACCGCCATCCGTCTTGCCGACCGCTGCGTGCCGGCGGTGATGGCCGAACAGAACGCGGCCCTTCTGGCCACGCTTCTGATGATCAAGGCCGAAGCGCTCGACCTCAAGGGCCGCTCGACCGAAGCGCGTGCCGTCAGGCTCGACAGTCTGGGCTGGGCGCGCTATGGGTTCGGCTCGGAAGAACTGGTGCGCCAACGGCTGCAGGAAATCAGCGCGCTGGCGCCCGAACTGGGTAGGCCGGGAACGCTATGATCTTCTTTGCCGGGCTCCTTGTCGGAGCCATCTGGGGGGTGATCGTCGCGCGCAAGCGTGGCGGAAACAGGCTCGATCAGGCGCAATATGCTGCCGGGTTCGGCCTTGCCTTCGGCATCATTGGGCTGCTTGTCACGGTGATAGTGGACCGGCTGGTCGCGGGCGGGTAGACGCCCCCATGTTCCTTCGCTTCTTCGAGAACCTGAGGGCGCGGTCGATCCCGGTCAGCCTGCGCGAATACCTTACCTTCCTCGAGGCGCTGGCCGCGGATCTCGTCATCTACGATGTCGAGGGCTTCTATTACCTTGCGCGGGCGGCGATGGTGAAGGACGAGCGTTACCTCGACCGCTTCGACCTTGCCTTCGCCGAGACATTCAAGGGGCTCGAAGCCATCGACGCCGGTGACGTCATCGACGCGCTGAACCTGCCCGAGGAATGGCTGCGCAAGCTGGCAGAGCGCCACATGACCCCCGAGGAAATGGCCGAGATCGAGGCCTTGGGCGGCTTCGACAAGCTCATGGAAACGCTGCGAAAGCGCCTGGCCGAGCAGAAGGGCCGCCACCAGGGCGGCAGCAAGTGGATCGGGACGGCAGGGACGTCCCCCTTCGGCGCCCATGGCTACAACCCGGAAGGCGTGCGCATCGGCCAGGACGAGGGACGCCACGGCCGCGCGGTCAAGGTCTGGGACCGGCGCGAGTTTCGGAACCTCGACGACTCGGTCGAACTTGGCACGCGCAACATCAAGGTCGCACTGAAGCGACTGCGCCGCTGGGCCCGCGACGGCGCAGCCGAAGAGCTTGACCTTGACGAAACCATTCGCGCCACGGCCGAGCACGGCTATCTCGATGTCGTGACCCGCCCCGAGCGGCGGAACGCGGTCAAGGTGCTTCTGTTTCTCGATGTCGGCGGCTCGATGGACCCGCATGTGCGCGTGGTGGAAGAACTCTTTTCCGCAGCCCGCACCGAGTTCAAGCACCTCGAGCACTTCTACTTTCACAACTGCCTTTACGAGAGCGTCTGGAAGGACAACGCCCGGCGCTGGTCCGAGCGCATCCCGACGTGGGAGGTTCTGAACACCTACGGCTCGGATTACCGCTGCATCTTCGTCGGCGATGCCTCGATGTCGCCGTACGAAATCGCATTTCCGGGCGGCGCGAACGAACACTGGAACGAGGAACCGGGCGAGACATGGCTTCGCCGCGCCCGCGACCAGTGGCCTGCCAACCTCTGGCTCAATCCCCTGCCCGAACGCTACTGGTCCATGACCCAGTCGGTCGCCATGATCCGCGAGATTTTCGAGGACCGCATGTTCCCGCTGACCCTTGCCGGGATCGAGGCGGCGATGAAGGAGCTTGCGCGATGACCGCCGGACGGCCGCGCGCGGGCGTCGGCGGGCGAATCCGGCGCCATCCGCTTCTTGCCCTCGGCTTCGTCCTGGCCCTTGGGGCGGCGCTCTTCTTTCTGGCCCGCACGGTCATCCTTGCCGCCTACTGGATGGACCCGGCCCACCACGCCCAACCGGTCGAGCCCTGGATGACGCCGGGCTACATCGCCCACAGCTGGCACGTTCCGCCCGAGATTGTGGCGCGTGCCATGGCGCCGGACGGAAGACTTCCCCGCCACATGACCGTCGAGGAAGTGGCCCGCTCGCGGGGCGAGGATCCGGCCGCCGTGATCGCCCGGATCGAAGCCGCCATCGCGCAGTCGGGCAAGGCGCGATGATCGAAGCCGTCCTCGAGCTCGTGCCGGTCTACGGGGCACCGGTCGTCGGGCTCATCACCTTCCTGAGCTGCCTGGCCCTGCCCGTTCCGGCCTCGATCGTCATGCTGGCCGCGGGGGCGCTGTCGGCGGCGGGTGATCTGCCCGTCGGGCTCATCTCGGCCTCGGCGCTGGCCGGCGCGATCTCGGGGGATCAGCTCGGGTTTCTTGCCGGTCGCCTTGCCGGGCGGGAACTCGTTCGCCGCCTCGGCCGCCGCCCGGCCAGCCGGCACGCCATACGCGACGCGAACGCGTTCATGACGCGATATGGCGGTCACGGCGTCTTCCTGTCGCGCTGGCTTCTCAGCCCGCTCGGGCCCTATGTGAACGTTGCCGCCGGCGCCATGGACATCGGCTGGACACGGTTCACCTTCTGGGGCGTGCTAGGCGAATGCGTATGGGTCGCCGTCTATGTGGGGTCCGGCGCCCTGTTCGCCGATCACATCAGCGCCGTCGCGGATATCCTCGGGAACGCCACGGGCGCGCTGGCGGCGGCGGCGGTGGCCGGCGTTCTCGGGCTTCATCTCCTGCGCGGTCGGGCGCAATAGGCGCATTGCCCCGGACACGCCAAGGACACATATCCCTGTCATGCTTCGACTGACGCCCATTCTGCTTGCCATCCTCTACGCGGTCGTCATGTACCGCTTTTCGAGCTGGCGCACGAAGCGAGAGCTTGATGCGCGCTCGACCGAGCTTGCCGACCCGATCCTGGCGGAACTGACGCGCCGGCTTGCCGGGGCCCTGGGGATCGAGCGGGTTCGCGTTCACGTCTACGAGGTGCCCGCCGTCAACGGGCTTGCAGCGCCGGACGGGCGCATCTTCCTGACGCGCGGCTTTCTTGACCGCTACCGGCGGGGCGACGTCAGCGCCGAGGAGCTGGCCAGCGTCATCGCGCATGAACTGGGCCACGTGGCACTGGGGCACACAAGGCGGCGGATGATCGACTTCTCGGGACAGAATGCCATCCGGGTGGTCCTTGCGGGCGTCCTTGGGCGCCTCATCCCCGGCGTCGGCGTCTGGGTTGCCAACGCGCTCACCGCTCTTCTGGCGGCGCGCCTTTCCCGCCAGGATGAATTCGAGGCCGACGCCTACGCAGCCGCGCTCTTGACGAAGGCCGGCATCGGGACCGGCGCCCAGAAATCGCTTCTGAACAAGCTCGGGGCGCTCACGGCCGGCGCGGGTGGCGTCCCGGCATGGTTCCTGAGCCACCCGCCCGCCCACGAGCGGGTCCGGGCAATCGAAGCGCTCGAGCGGCGCTGGATTGCCGCCCGACCCCAAGGCTGAGACGGGCGAGCGCGAGCCGAAACCGC
>RFGD01000156.1 GCA_003696705.1 Alphaproteobacteria bacterium
CGTGAACCGGAATTCCTTCGCTTGCATTTCCCCCGCGGGGCGCCCTTGCTCGTCCGGGAAGGCTGTTGCTCGAGCGCTCAGGCGATCGGGATGAGCTCCCGGTCCTCGCTCAATGGCCTGCCCGTTCGCCGGACCCGGTGCCTCGCCTGCCGGCGACAGCGCGTTCTTCGCCACCGAATGCAAGGCACTCCCAAGGGCCGAGCTTTCGGTCGCAACCACTTCTGTCATCTGACCCTGAGACGTCCGAGACGCGGCAGCGTGACCCGCCGCACCCTCTGCGGCCATTGCTGGCAGAGCGCGCCCAGCCATCGGCCGAGGAAAAGCGGTCGGTGCGCCAACGCCACCGCGATCGTCATTGTCCGGGACAACCGTCCGAGCACCCGGAAGCGTCGCGCCGAGCGCCTGCTCCGTTCGGGCTGGGCTCGGCACGATCAACCGGAATTCTTCAAGATCGACCGCATTGCTGTCGGCACCGACGGCAGCCATATCGACGGGTTGCGTACGCCCCGGGCTTTGGTCAGCATTCACGACCGCCTCCAAGGAACGGTCCCCATGCCCCGTGAGAGCTTGGACGCCGCCGTCGACCGATGTCGGCGTCTGGTCTTTCCTCGCATCAACAGACGCCGGTTCAGGTGTGCCGACCGGCCGAGGCACTGCACCGGTCGGTCCCGCATCCTCTCCGACGATGGTTGCCGTTGCCGTCACCGGTCCTTCGCCGTCTGTGCGTGCCGCGGGATTGCTCTCGAGGCCCAGCGGGAACGCAAAGCCATCCAGACCTCCGCTCAAGAACGGCGCCGCCGCGTTCGGGCTCCCATGCATCCGGATGACGCTGGCCAAGGCGTTTGCCGCATCTTCGAGAGCGCCGAGCGCTTGCAAGGCATCTGCAGCTCTGCCATCCGCGGTCGGCCACCCGTCAGCTTCGCCCGCGCCCTTGAGCCGCGCGGTAACCGAAGCTCCGATGTCTGCGAGTGAGCCCGGTCCGACGAGCTCTCCAAGCTGTCCAATGACTTCCGCCAAGGAAGTCTCAAGCTCGGAAATGGCGTCAGACATTGGCACCAAGCCGGACGAGGGCAGGCCTTGGTCCTGCAAGACGCCGTCCTGGGCAAGTCGCGCCTGCCCAGCTATGCCTGCGGCCCTTTCCGCCAGCGCGTAGAGCAACTCATTTGCGGCTTCGGCGTCCGAAAGCCTGACAGCGGGCAGCTGCGGCGAGCCCGTCGAACCGGGCGCTACAACCAGATCCGAAAATCCGACGGATGCCGATCCCGCGCCCTGCCCCGGACTGCTTGGCCTTTGCACCAGAAAGAGCGCGCTGAGATTTTCGACTGGCGACACGGAACTGCCCAATCCGCTCTGCTTCCAAGGACCCAGGCCCGCACTATTCCGGCCTGGCTCTGGTCTTTGTCGGTTTCTTCTTGGATACAAGAATACACGCTACAAACGCCAAAAGAAGACATTTGTAGTTAATCAAGGATTAATATGGGATGCGGATGCGGCCATCGGCCGACGGGCGGAACAGCCCAGCTGTCCCCGGTGTGCGTGGCCGCATCACCGCATGACGGCCACGCACACAAGTCTTCTGGCTCCGCAGGCGGAGTCCCTCGCGTTACGCGCCCGCAATCGCGCGCGGGCGGTGGTGGTAGTCTCGACCCTCCGTTTCCGAAGCAGCAGCACACCCGTCTGTGGACCTGTAACCCGCAAGGGCCACGAGCAAGCCACCAAGCTCCCTTCCCAGCCGCTCGCTGGATATGTCTTGTCTGTCGACGGCCTCGCGCGACTGGACAAGGACAACGGCTCCCTCCGGAGCGTAGATGTCGAGCTCTTCTGCAAGAAGGTCAGCGACCGTGCAGCCCGGAAGAATTTCATCGTCTGCCAGGAACAGCGCCGGCTCGTGATCGACGTCTTTCGTGACGACGACCACTGTCGGAACTACAAGCAGCGCATCCAGAGCCGCCCCGAGCGGCGTTTCCCTGACGGCCAGCGCCTCAACGGCCCCACTCCATATCAGTCCCAACAGGACCTCGTTTTCCATTATTTGCCCCCTCGGTAAATGGCAGACGCCCAAAGGCTAGCAACAATCGCCCCATAGTTGAACTTCATGTTTGTTAACGGGAAACGCGGCCGCAAAGTTTGCGCCCGGCAACATGTTACTTATCGCGAGCCCGGCAGCACTTCTGCCGGCAGAGCGTGGGCTCTATAACATATTGTTTTTTCGCGATTGTTCTCGTTGCTGCGCGGTTGCTCGCGCCTAGTCCAAGATCTGGTGCTTCCCACAACATTTTGGGACACTTCGCCGCGGCCACACCACATTTTACAATTTTCGCCTTGACTACCGCCCCGCGTTAGCACTTGAGGTTTGCGCAATCGAGTGTGGCCTGTCTCGGGCGCGCAGGCGACCCGACAAGCGCGGCTCAGGAACTGTGGGCGTTGAGCCAATCCAGCCCGCTGACGTCGAGCCGATAGCCTTCCGCGCGGACGGTTTCGAGCGTTATGCCCGATCCGAACGCCGCCTGAAGCTTTCGGCGAATGCTTGCGACGTGGACGTCGAACTTTCTGTCACCGTATTCCCAAGGCCGGCCGTCGACGATCCAGCTGAGTTCGTCGCGTGTGACGACGGCCCCGTCGCGCTGCATGAGAAGGTGAACGATGCGCGCCTCCGTTGCCGTCAGGGCGGCGCGGCGCGCCATCTCGGTCTCCGCATCCCAGTCGATGCGGCCATCCCTCCCGAACTTGAAGTCGTGGATCCCGCGATCGGCAAGCCGCACTTCAAGACGCAAGGCCAGTTCCCGGAGTTGAAGCGGCTCCCGCACCACGTCGTCGGCGCCAGCAAGGAAGGCTTCGACGGCGGCACAGTCATCGCCCTCCGAAACCACGGCAACAACGACGGGCCGATGGCCCGCACCATTCGCGGCACGGACAACATCGCGGCCTGAGTCAGGCTCTCGGGTCAAGTTCACCACGACGACCTCCGGGCGCACGCGCCCAGCGGCAAGGGCCGGCTGGGCACGGGCTGCCACGCAGAAACGCGTCGAGCGATCCGCCACTACCTGGAACAGGTAGGACAGCGTCGCGGCAAGGCCACCGCTTGCTCCGACCACAAGCGCAAACGGCTCGCACCTCTCCTGTGGACCAGCCGCCATCTTCTCTCCAAAAGCACATCGGTGGACGCGGTGATTCGCGTCGCTTCACTGACTGTTGTTTCCGCGTCGTCGCCAATTCCGGCGCACCGACTACATTGCTCGTGATTCTGCAACACGGTCACCGCGTACCATCAAAAAATTCTCGAGTGCGGCAAAGGCAGACAACAACCCGACTCTAGCACGGGAGGGGACCCTGTGAAGAAAATTTGCGGGGCGTTCGCAAATAATTAACCCACATTTCTGTATGTTGTCCTTGCGGCTGCAGAATGCGCTGCAGATAGCGCAAGAACTGGAGACGCTGGCAATGGCACAGAGCAGCAGCTCACGAGTGGCTCGCGAAGCGGCAATCGCTGCAATGGAGCGTGTGCGACTTCTTCTGGAAGCCCTTGATGAAAGGGATATTCTGAAGGAGACCCTGGCCGCCGCGCACCGGACGATCCACGAAGCGACGGCGCAGCCCCGCATGCGCGCCGAGGCGTCGAGCGGACAAGGATACGACGCGGACCCCATCCGTTATCCTTGCGACATGGATGCTCCCCCTGCGCTGCAGGAAGGAGACCGCGCAAGACGCCGTCTCAATTGAGCCGCTTCAAATGGAGCGCGATGCCCGCTATACGGCGACCGAACGGATTGGTCCGCTCTCAAGGCGCTGCGCAAGTCATTTGATCCGCAGCCCAAGGGTCAGAAGACCCAAGAACCCTCACGTAGCGACCGGCGACAAGAAAGAAGAAAACTTCTTGGCCAATTGAAACATCCTTGCTATCGTTCGATGATTCAAGGAGTCAAGGAACGCTACGTCCTTCCTTGATACGGGGTGCGAGATGTTTGGTAATAGTAGTGAGAGGCTGCTTTCGGGCAAGCCCGCAGAGACGTGTGAAGAGGCGCTCGCAGCCGCGGCGACAGTGACCGCAGCATTCGCAGGACGCAACGACGCGACCGTCGAAGAAATCGTGGCGCTTGCCGCGAAACTGCTTCGGTTGTTTTCGGCCGGCGGTTCGCGGGAACTCGAAACTGCGAAGCGCCCTGGGAGGCAGGCGGGGAGCGAGGTGACGCCGATCGCGCCCGCTGTCCCGATCGAGGCGGCCGTCCGCGAAGACAAGGTGACGTGTCTTTGCTGCGGCAAGTCTTTCACGATGCTCAAACGCCACCTCAGGGCCGAGCACGGCTTGTCCGAGGACGACTATCGCGCCCTCTTTTCGCTGCCCGAAGACTTCCCGTTGGTTGCGCCAAGTTATTCCGCCCGAAAGGCCGCCTACGCGCGGCGTGCCGGGCTCGGCAAGTACGAGCGCAAGGTCAGCCCGGCGTCGTCCTGAAGCTGGCTCCAAAATCCATCAAACTGCCATCATTGTGTCCCGCCTTTGGCCAATTGTGCTGCGAGCTTGCAGTCGTCAGGCTTCGGGCGAACGCTTCCCGGCCTGATTTGCGATCGGAAATACCCGAACGAATGAGGCAGAGGGGGCAATGGCGGGACCTAAGAACGCGGCAAGTGTCGTCCGAAAGCTTGAAGTCGTCGAGGAGGGTGGTCACCACGGTGGCGCCTGGAAGGTCGCATACGCGGACTTCATGACGGCGATGATGGCGTTTTTTCTTCTGATGTGGATCCTTTCCTCGTCGGACGAACAGAAACTGCGAGGAATCGCCGAATATTTCACCAATGCCACGCAGCCCGGCGGGAGCGGCGTTCTGGATGGTGCAACCCTCGGCCCCCGCGGCACGCTGAACGCTTCCAATGGCTCGATTGTCGCGCGTGGGTCCGAACTCGGGAAGATTGACGATCCCTCCCCCTCCCGGTGGGAGGTGAGAGACATGACCAACGAGCCGCTGGGAGACGGCGTTGCGCAAGCGTCCTTTGGCCCTGGCGTCGAGAAGGAAAAGGCAGAAAACAAGGACTATGCCAAGAGCACCGAAGCGCCGCCGGTCGACAGCGCCAAGGATGTCGAGGCAACGACCTTGACTGCGGACGCCGCCCAGGCCCCCGACCACAGCGCCGACGACGCGCGTTTCGCCGAGCTCCAGAACGAGATCATGCAGGCGATCCAGGAAAACCCAGACCTCACGCCGCTTGCCAAGAGCATCATCTTCGAGCGCACACCCGAGGGTTTGCGGATCCAGCTCATCGACCAGGAAGGCAAGCCGATGTTCGACCGCGGCGGCGCCAAACCGCGGGAAAATGCGCTCATCCTCATGGAAAAGCTCGGCAAGTCCCTTGCGCGCATCCCGAACGACATCGTCATTACCGGGCACACGGACGCAGTGCCCTTCGCGGACGCCTCGACCTACGACAACTGGGATCTGTCAACTGACAGGGCGAATGCAATGCGCCGTGTTCTCGTCCGCGCGGGCGTAGAGGCTGCGCGCTTCAAGCGCGTCATCGGCAAGGCGGACACGGAGCCTTTGGTCGCCAGCGATCCGAACGACCCCTCCAACCGCCGCATTGCAGTGCTTCTTCGCTACCAGCCTGTGAAGGAACATCCGAGCCACGCTCAAGAAAGGCAGGCCGAAGTCATCGAAGCCGGCGACGACGCCAAAGGCCCTGAAATTCCAACCCGTGCGTCGTTCAGCGCCGCAGTTCCGGACGCAGGCCCGAAGGCCGCCGTCGATCCACGGCCGGTCGTTCCTGAGGATACTTTCGAAAATCTTCGGAACATCCTTCGATGAGGCCTCCACCGGTGTCGCTCGAAGTCTGCCCCGACCCTCGATGGCGCTATCTGGAAGATGCCAGATCCTTGATCCCGTCCACCTCCACGACCTGAGGACCGGCCACGGCTGAAATCTGAAGCCCCAGACCGACGAGGAGGAGAAGCGACAAGACGCTTGCGGCGGCGGCCACGGGACGGGAGAAACGTCGTGCCCCACCCTTGGCAAGCAACCGACTGTCGGGGATGACCGCGTCCGTGCTCACCTGACGCGGGTGGTCCGGGTCAACCGTGGCGGACCCCAACTTCTCGCCGACGAATTCGACGACGATAAAGTCACCTTCAAGAGACAGCCGCGCCTCGCCGAGGGAATGCTTGATCACTCGGCGAACTTCGCGCGACAACCCGCCCGGCCAGATACGAATTCTCGCAGGCACGCCGGAGGCCGTCGCATGCGGCATGCGAAGAAGCAGCGCACGGTGATCATCTCTCAGATAGATCCTGTCCCGGTCGACGAACTGCAGTTCGCCTTCGCATCGGCCGGTGCCGGACACCGTCACCCACTCGCCCTCTTCCCATTCGAGCACCCAGGTCGCGCGCTTGTCCTCCATGGTTGCGTCTTGCGACGAGCCCGAGGCACCGCCGCCGGTGATCTCGTCAGAGACGAGCGCACGTCCCAGGTCGTCGTGAACATCCCCGAGATCCGACGGAGTGTCGGCAAACGTCGTCTCTCGGTCGTCGGATCCGGTCGTTCCCGCCCCTTCGGCTCCGGGCACGTCCGACGACGCCGAAGGGGTTTCCTCACCCCTGCCCCGCCCCAGGAATGACGCCGGATCGATCCCTTCTTCCAGGGCAAAGGTGTAGTTCGTGGAATAGTCGACGGCCTCTTCCAGCAAGGCCGGCTCGTCAGCGAGCATCACCATCAACCGGCACATGTCCGAAAACGCGACCTTCCTGGTGGGAAAGCCGGCCACTGCGGGGAACAGGCACAGCTCGTCTGAGGCGACATCCAGAATCTTCTGGAGGCGCCCGGGGATTTCATCCTCCTCCTCGCGCCGAAACACGATGAACTTCCCTTCCCCGCTCGCGAGAAGACACACCGCGACACCAACGTCGTCGGGCCAAGCAGGGAAGACGTTCCGCACGTCTGCGGCGCGAAGTAGAACTGCCAGGACTTTCTCGGTGCGGATCATCGGCGAACACCAGGCTGCGATGTGATTGTCACAAGCATAAACAGCAAGAATATCTTGTCAACTATTCTTGATTGTGGGAGCGTCGTCTTGTAGATCTTGTCTGAAAGCGCACGATCGGCAAAGGATACGTGCAATCCGGCTTGGTGTTTCGGTGATCTACCCGGGCACCACAAGTGGCGGCAGGGGTCGAGATGACAATCATTGTCGGTTTCATTCTGGTGACGGTGCTCGTCTTCGGGGGTTTCATCCTGTCGGGCGGAGAAATGGGCGTCATTCTTCACGCCCTGCCGTTCGAAGGGATGATGATTGGCGGGGCGGCGCTAGGCTCGTTCGTGGCCGCCAACTCGTTCGGGGACATCGTCTCGACCTTCAAGGCGACCCTCAAGGCGCTCAAGGGGCCCAAGTGGAAGAAGCAGGACTATGTCGATCTTCTGAACCTCATGTACACCCTGACCCGGATGTACAGGCAAAACGGCATCCTCGCCCTCGATGAGCATATCGAGAACCCCCAGGAAAGCAGCATCTTCTCGGAGTATCCGAAGATCCAGAAGGATCACTTCGCGATGGACCTCATTACCGACAGTTTCCGGATGCTCTCCTTGCAGTTTGACGATCCCTTTCAGATGGAGGACGTCATAAACAAGAAGCTCAAGAAGCATCACCACGAGGCGATGAAGCCGCCCCATGGCCTCACGACCGTCGCAGACGCCCTGCCTGCGATCGGCATCGTTGCCGCGGTCCTCGGCGTCATCAAGACCATGGGGTCAATCGACAAACCCCCGGCAGTCTTGGGAGAGATGATCGGCGGCGCCCTTGTCGGGACATTCCTCGGCGTGTTCCTGGCCTACCTGTTCGTCGCCCCTGTCTCGACCCGGCTATCGCAAATCGAGGAGCAGGACGCAGCATTTTACAACGTGATCCGCGACATCTTCGTTGCCATTCTGCACAACCACTCCCCCGCGATCTGCGTCGAAATCGGGCGCGGCGTCATTCCTTCGAAACTCCAGCCCAACTTCTACGAAATGGAAGAGGCGCGGCAAAACCTGCCACAAGCAGCGTGATCAGATGAAGGATCCGAAGCGAAGGATCGGCGCCATCGCGCTTGTGAAACGGATCAGCGAACTCGAGTGCGACAAGTACAAGGCCTCGCTCGGCCGGCTCCAGGCGCGTCTGCAAGAGATCGAAGACGAAGTCGCGGCCTTGAATGGCCTGAGAGACTCCGAAGGCCGCATAAGCAGTCCCGACAGCGCCCCCTATCTCGCCGGCTTCCTGACCTCGATCGAAAGCCGAAAGCGGTTCCTGGCGCAGGAGGCCGAGGCGCACCGGGCCTCGATCGAAGACCTGATGGATCGGCTTCAGGCGGCCTTTCTTGAAGTGAAGACGGCAGAGGCGGCAATTCGCTCGGCAAGCCACCAGCTTCAAACAGAAGAAAAGAGGCGGGAGCAGGGCGAGATCGAAGAGGTCGCCAAGACCATTTTCCTGCGGCAGCAGTCATAGGCGCTCGCCCGACCCTTTTGCGATCGACCTCGCACCCGACGCAAGCCCGATCATGAACGACCAGGGAGGCTCGTCTTTGCGCCGGTTCAACGGAAACCGGCGTCACCGGGATCATCGGATCCTGCCGTCGGGCCTAGCTTGGCCGTGTCCCGCCCGGTCTGGACGCCCCGCGCTGCCGCCCATACCTGGACACGATACCCAAACCCGCCTGCCTCGCCACTTGGGACGAAATCAGCGCCGCCGTCGGGAACCCTTGCCCAAACGCGCCTCCCATTCCCGCTACAAGGCAGATCTCCGTCTTTTCCTCTGTTCCGGCAACGAGAACGGCAGCGTCGGCCCGCCCGCCGTCGAGCATCTCCAGCGCGGCGGCCGGCCCGGAAACCGTCTCCAGCCCCGGCCCCGGATCGGCCGGCGTCTCGATGCCATCCGCGACGGCAACGGCCACGGTCGGCGCCGTCAAATCTCTTTCCGAACCGGCGGACACCGATCTAAGGGACGCAACCCATTTCGATAGTGCCTCGATGGTGCGATCCCGGTCGGGCCAGGAAAGCTCCACGGACGCGACCTCCCCCACTCCACTGCTACCGCGCGCGAGCGCAGACCGAGAAAGCCTCTCGAGCCATTCCTCGGACCACCCCTCGAACCTGGCGCGCAGGGTCTCGACAGACACATCCGATGGACCGCCCGACTCTACCGTCACCTC
>RFGD01000157.1 GCA_003696705.1 Alphaproteobacteria bacterium
CCTGCGCCCCGTGATCTCGGCCGTGGCCCTTGCGGCGCTTCTGGCGGGTTGCGCGACGGTGCCGAACTCGGCGCCCGATGCGCGGAAGTCGAGCTTCGAGAAAGCGGCGCGCGAACGGGCGCTTGCCGGCATCGTGCCCGAGCCGGCGCCCGAAGAGGGCACGGCCGTCGCCGCGGCCGAATCGGCGCCGACGCCGGCCGGCGTTCCTTCCGGGCACGCGACGATTTCCGACGAGCAGGCCTTCGCCGCGGTGTCGAGCCGCGAGACCATCGAGAGCGACCGCGAGCGTCTTGCCGCCATGCGCAGCAAGTATGCCCCCGTGCCGGCAAAGCCGCTGCCGGGGCGTGTCGATGCGGGGCCGAACATCGTCGCCTATGCGCTGTCGACCACGAACCTGCCGGGCCAGCCCCTCTACCGGCGGTTCTCGCTGGCCGGACCCAAGGCGCTCATGCGGCGCTGCGCGCGGTATTCGTCGGACAACGAGGCGCAGTTCGAGTTCCTGCGCCGCGGCGGCCCGAAACGCGACCCCCTCGGGCTTGATCCGGATGGGGACGGGTTTGCCTGCGGTTGGGATCCGACCGTGTTTCGCAAGGCCGCCGGGACGGGTGGGTGAACGTCCGCGACGTCCCATCGCCGAACTTCGGGCCGCGGCGCGACGGCCTGAAACCCGAGCTTGTGGTGCTCCACTACACCGCAATGGAAAGCGCGGCCGCGGCGCTTGGCCGGCTTTGCGACCCGGCGGCCGAGGTCTCGGCCCACTATCTTGTCGATCTGGACGGGACGGTCTGGCGGCTTGTGCCTGAAGCCGCACGCGCCTGGCATGCAGGCGCCGGTTCCTGGCAGGGACGGGGAGACGTCAACTCGCGCTCTGTCGGGATCGAGTTGCAGAACCGCGGCGACCATCCCTTTCCCGCACCGCAGATGGCGGCTCTCGAGCGGCTTCTTCGCGACGTCATGGGCCGCTGGCGCATCCCGCCCGAAGGCGTCATCGGGCATGCCGACATGGCGCCGGGGCGAAAGCAGGACCCCGGCCCACGCTTCGACTGGCGCCGGCTGGCGCGGGAAGGGCTGGCCATCTGGCCCGAAGCGGCTGCGGTCGCGGATGGCACTGCCGCCATTGACGCGGACATGTCGCCCGAAGAGGCCTTCCAGGCGGCCGCGGCGGCCTTCGGCTATCCCCGGGACGCCCGGCTCTCGGACATCCTTCGCGTCTTCCGGCAGCGGTTTCGGCCGGCGGCGGGGTCGGCCCCGCTGGATGCCCACGATCTTTCCCTGATAGGTGCCCTCGCGGCCCGATGGGGCGTTGACCCCGGTGCCGCCGGCACCTAGATCAGTAGGGCGCGGCGGGCCGGATGGCTGCGCCTCCTTCCAGGGGGCGAGGAAAGTCCGGACTCCATGAAGCAACGGTGCCGGGTAACGCCCGGGCGGGGAAACCCGACGGAAAGCGCCACAGAGAACAGACCGCCCGGCCTCGGCCGGGTAAGGGTGAAACGGTGGAGTAAGAGCCCACCGCGGGCCTGGCGACAGGTCCGGCACGGCAAGCCCCACCGGGAGCAATGCCAAATAGGGGCCTCGCGGGCATCACGCCCAGGGTCGCTTCAGCCCAGAGGCCCGGGTTGGCAGCACGAGCGATGCGGCAACGCACCGCCCAGATGAATGGCCATCCAGGGGGCAGGTCCCCCGGACAGAATCCGGCTTACAGGCCCGCCGCGCCTTCCCTCGGGTCGCGGGACGAAGCGCCCGCCGTTTCGACCGATATCGGCGGGAAGTTTGCGGTTGACTCGGGCCGCGTCAGGGGTAAAAGGCGAGGCTCAGGATTCACAGGCCGCCGGGGCTCATGCCGGGCGCGCGCCTTGCGAGGAGTTTGACGATGGCGAAGCCGACCACGATCAAGATCCGGCTGAACTCGACGGCCGGCACGGGCTATTTCTACGTGACCAAGAAGAACGCCCGGACGATGACCGAGAAGATGGTCGTCCGCAAGTATGACCCCGTTGCCCGCAAGCACGTGGAATTCAAGGAAGGCAAGATCAAGTAATCTGCCACCACCACGCTGCGGTCGACCCGACGGGGTTGCCGAGGGAAAGGGCGCCGGAATTCCGGCGCCCTTCCTTTTTCCGCGCTTCACACCCGGCCCCTTCGGTCCCGCCGGCATGGCCCCCGGCAAGCGGCGGCCTTCGGGCGCAGGGCATCGGGCAAGCGGACAAGAAAAATGGCCGCCCCGAAGGGACGGCCATGCAGGTCACGTTTCGGCCGGGCGTTGCCCGTCACTCACGATTGCCAAGAAGGTTGAGAAGGAACATGAACATGTTGATGAAGTCGAGGTAGAGCTGAAGCGCGCCCATGACCGCCGACTTGCCAAGCCATTCGCTGTCGCCTTGCATTGCCATGGCAAGGTAGGTGTTCTTGATGTTCTGGGTGTCATAGGCGGTGAGGCCGGCAAAGATCAGCACGCCGATCACCGAAACGGCGAACATCACGGCGCTCGACATCAGGAAGATGTTGATGATCGAGGCGACGATCAGGCCCACGACCCCCATGATGAGGAAGGCCCCCATGCCCGACAGGTCACGCTTGGTCGTGTAGCCGTAAAGGCTGAGCGAGAGGAACGCGATGGCCGTCACCAGGAATACCTGCGCGATCGAAATGCCGGTGTAGACGGCGAAGATCCAGCCGATCGAAAGTCCCATCAGGGCGGAAAAGCCCCAGAAGACGGCCTGCGCGGCGGCGGCCGACATGCGCTGGATCATGGCGCCGAAAGCGAAAACGACGATGAGCGGCGCGAACATCACCACCCACTTCAGGCCCGATCCGTAGATCGCGACCATGAGGGCTTCGTTCGTGCCGACGAGATAGGCCACGGCACCGGTGATCACCATTGCCACCGACATCAGGCCGTAGACCTTGTTCATGTGGGCGCGAAGGCCCTCGTCAATCTGCGCCGAGCGCGCGCCGGCATAGGCGCTGCGGACGGTGTCGAACTCTGCCATCAATACCTCCTGGGCGTGTTTGAGCGGCCTTGGCCGCCGGGTTGCCCGCCCAATATCGGCGTCCCGCCGTTGCCTTTCAAGGGGAACGGGGCCATGTGGGCCGTCCCGCCCGGCGGCGGCGTCAGCGTCGGGGAAGGTCGAACAGGCCGCGCGCGGCTTCGCGCCGGGCCTCGGCCGGAGAAAGGCCCAGATCTTCAAGGCGTTCCCGGTCGAGCCTTGCCAGCGCCCGCCGCTCTGCTGCGACGCGAAGCGCAAGGGCCAGACGGGCGACCGCCGCCTTCGCATGGGCACGGAAGTCGTCAAGGTGGATGTCGATCCCGGCGATCGTGGTCATGGTCATGCCCCTTTCGTGATGAATATTCGAGCCAAGTTCACTGATGCTGATAAATAGCGCCCCACCATAATTTGTAAAATTCATTTTTGTGTTTTCGAGTATCACAAACATTGATATGAAGTCCGCATGAGAACCTTCGACCTTGCCGCCTTGCGGTCGTTTCTGGCCGTGGCCGAAACCGGCAGCGTCACGCGCGCGGCCGCCATGGTGAACCTGACCCAGTCGGCGGTCTCGATGCAGCTGCGCCGGCTCGAGGACGCGCTGGGGGTTGCGCTTCTGGACAGGCGCGGCCGCCCGGTATCGCTCACCGCCGAGGGAGAGCAGCTCGTCGGGTATGCGCGGCGCATGCTGGCACTGAACGACGAGGCCTGGGCGCGCCTCACCGACAAGGCCTTCGAGGGCGAGATCGTGCTTGGCGTGCCGCACGACATCGTCTACCCCGCGGTGCCCGGGGCGCTGCATGCCTTCGCGACGGGATATCCTCGTGTGAAAGTGAACCTCGTGTCGTCGCACACGCAGCGCCTGAAGGCGATGTTCGCCGCAGGCGATGTCGACCTCATCCTGACGACCGAGGTCGGGGACGACCCGGGGGCCGAGCGGCTGACGCGCCTGCCGCTCGTCTGGGTCGGTGCGCCGGGGGGCGGCGCGTGCAGGACACGGCCGCTGCGCCTCGCCTTCGAGTATCAGACACTGTTTCGCCGCCCCGTGATCGAGGCGCTCGAAAGGGCCGGGATGCCCTGGGAGATGGCCGTCGAATCGGAAGCGACCCAGACCATCGAGGTCTCCGTCACGGCAGATCTGGCGGTGCATGTGTGGCTCAAGGGCACGCACCCGCCGCATCTCGAGCCGATACCGCCAGGCAGCGAATTGCCGGAATTGCCGGCGTTCAACGTCAATCTCTACCGCACCGAGGCGATGCGTCACGGCGTCGGCGATGCGCTGTCGAAGCTTCTGCGCACGGGCTTCGCGGCGCTCTGAGCGATCAGTCGATGCGGACCACCACCTTTCCGGTCGACTTCCGGTCGCGAAGAAGATCGAGCGCCTCGACAGCCCGTTCCAACGGCAGGACGTGGCTGACATGCGGGTGAAGCCGGCCCTCGCGCCACCAGGCGACAAGCTCGCCCAGGCTCCGGTCGATGACCTCGGGGCGGAAGCGCAGATAGCCGCCCCAGTAAAGGCCGATTGCCGTCAGGTTCTTCACCAGAAGAAGGTTGGCCGGGATCTGGGGCACCTTGCCGCTGGCAAAGCCGATGACGACCAGCCGTCCCTCGGGCCGCGTCGCACGCAGTGCCGCGTCGAAGAGCTCGCCTCCGACGGGGTCATAGACGACATCGGCGCCGCCGAGCGCGCGCACCTCGGCCCTGAGATCCGCGGTCGCCGTGTCGATCAGGTGGTCCGCCCCGGCCGCCCTTGCCACGGCCAGCTTCTCGGGACCACGGGCCGCGGCGATGACGCGCGCGCCAAGAAGCTTGCCAAGTTCGACCGCGGTCAACCCGACGCCGCCCGCGGCGCCAAGCACAAGAAGCGTCTCGCCCACGGCCAGGCGGGCGCGGTGGGAAAGGGCGACATGGCTTGTACCATAGGCCACCGTGAAGCCGGCGGCGATCTCGGCGGGCATGTCGCTCGGGATCGGCACACAGCGCGCGGCCGGGTAGACGCCGAATTCCGCCAGGCCACCGGACCCCGCGAAGACGATGACGCGATCGCCTTCCTCTACACCCTCGCATCCGGGGCCCACGGCGACGACGCGCCCGGCGACCTCCATGCCAAGCGTGAACGGCGGTTCGGGCGTGTCCTGATAGCGCCCGTCGATCATGAGGAGATCGGCGAAGTTGAGGCCGCAGGCATCGATTCGGACCTTCACTTCGCCCGGCCCCGGCTCGGGCGCGGCAATTTCGCGCAACACGGGCGGCTTGCCGATTTCGACGACTTGTAGCGCTTTCATGGAATTCATACCCCCTGTCCCGTTCGAAACCGCACGTTAACGACGGCCGCGCAGGATTTCCATGATGTGATTGGCGCGAATGGATGCAAGGGATGACACGGAATGCGGGAAATGATATGGTGACGTTACGACCGTGCCGCGTTCTCTCGTTGCCGCGGCTTGCACGGTTGACTATTGTCAGCGGCGTTCCGGGGGAGCCAGGCGATCACAGGGTTGTGGTCCCCGAAATCGAAACATGCGGCAAGGTCCGCGCAAGGAGTTGAACAGTCATGACGCACCCGGTGGACGTCCATGTCGGCAAGCGAATTCGTCACCGCCGCTGGATGATCGGCATGACGCAGCAGCAGCTGGCCGAACAGGTCGGCATCAAGTTCCAGCAGATCCAGAAGTACGAGACCGGGATGAACCGCGTCAGCGCCTCTCGGCTCTGGGACATTGCGCATGCGCTTGATGTGCCGATCAGCTTCTTCTTCGAGGGCATCAGCGAGGGAGAGGCGACCGAAGGCAAGGTCCAGGGCGACATCCTTGCCGACAAGGAGGCGATGGAGCTTGTGCGCGCCTTCTACTCGATCCCGGAAGAGCAGCGTCGGCGCCTCTTCGAACTGGCCCGTGTCCTGAGCGCGGCCTGAACGGCCCGCGCGACACAATCGCACCGTCGAATGGCTC
This sequence comes from Alphaproteobacteria bacterium, assembly GCA_003696705.1. GTDB lineage: Bacteria > Pseudomonadota > Alphaproteobacteria > Rhodobacterales > Rhodobacteraceae > RFGD01. The sequence continues at coordinate 5,936 of RFGD01000157.1, forward strand.
CCAGGCCGGGCTTGGCCATGGGGTCGGCCGGCGGCAGCGAGAAGGTCCGAGCGAACCCATGGACATCGCCGAGCAGGCCGAGATCGAGCGCACCGCGCACGCCCTTGCCGACGCGGCGCGTCGCGCCACGCTGCCGCATTTCCGCACGGCCGGACTTTCCGCCGAGAACAAGGACGCCGGGGGATTCGATCCCGTCACGGTCGCAGACCGCGCTGCGGAAGCGGCGATGCGAGAGGTTCTTGCAACCTTCCGCCCGGACGACGGGATCCTTGGCGAGGAACTGGGCCACAGCCCCGGCCGCTCGGGCGTGACCTGGGTCATCGATCCGATCGACGGGACCCGCGGCTTCCTGTCGGGCACGCCGACATGGACGGTTCTGATCGCGGCGACGGTCGCCGACCGCGCCGTGTTCGGGATCGTCGACCAGCCCTATATCGGCGAACGGTTCTGGGGCGGCTTCGGAAAGGCCGGATTCGA
>RFGD01000158.1 GCA_003696705.1 Alphaproteobacteria bacterium
GCGCGCGGCCGAAGGCGTCATCACGTCATAGGAGACCCGCTCGACCTTCATCTCGGGCCGGGTGAAACAGGCGTAATCGCCCCAGACCTTCAGGCGGATACCGTAACTCACCAGATCATGCCTCCCATGTCTTCAGGATCCTCGGGGCTGAACCCCGCCCTTTCGTCATAAAGCCGCGGGTTCTCGAGCACCGCGAACTGTGGCCCGAACTCGCCCTCGCGCCACCACGAGGCGGCGCCGAGGCCGATCAACTCCGCGCGCAGCCGCGGCGCCACAGAGACCTGATAGGGCTGGAAGGCGCGCGCCACAGCTCCGGCGTGGGGGACATGGCGCAGCCGCTCCATCTCGTCGGGCGGCACGCCCCAGCGTCCCCCGCGGATGACAAGGGGCAGCGCTCCGTCCTCGATCAACCGGAAGGCGGCGGCAATGTCGGCGAAGGGGAAGTCGAGCTGATTGCCGGCCTCGGCCAGCGCGGTCATGATGCCGTGCCTTCCGCCGACCTCGGCCGCGTCGAGCGCCTCCACACCGCGCCGCCAGAAGAGATCACGGAAATAGTCGCGCACTGCCGCGAGCGAGAGCGGATCACCGTGGCGGGCCAGCACCTGCTGGCCGATCTCGGCAAACTGGCGCAGCTCCGCCGGTGGCGGGAAATCCGCGTTGGAACGAAAGACGAAAACCTCGCCGGATTCTCGCCGCCCCTCGCGGTTGCAGCGCCCGGCGGCCTGGGCGATCGAGTCGATCCCTGCCGCCTCGCGCCAGACCACGGGAAAATCCACATCCACGCCCGCCTCGATGAGCGAGGTCGCGACGATGCGCACGGGCCGACCATCCTCAAGCCGCCACCGCACCTCATCGAGCACCGAGCGGCGATGGGCAGGTGTCATCCACGTGGTCAGGATCGCGCCGCCTTCCGCGCCGTCGAGCATGTCGAAGAGGGTACGCGCATGGCGGCGGTTGTTGAGGATGGCGAGCACCTGATCGCGTCGGCGTAACTCGTCGGCAAGGGACTGGTCGTCCATCTCGCCGGCGTCCTGAACCCGCACCCTTCGGAACGCTTCGTAGAGCCGCGGCGGATCGGGGGCGAGTTCGGTCACCTCGGCCGGATCGAGCCCCTCGGGAGCCGGAAATCCATCTCCCCGCGCGCCCGTCTTCAGCGCGGGCTGGGTGGCCGTGCAGAAGACCACGGAGGCTCCATAGCCGCGTGCAAGCTCTTTCAGCGCCGCAAGGCAGGGGCGCAAGAGGCGCAGGGGCAACATCTGCGCTTCGTCGAGGATGATGACCGATTTCGCCAACCGGTGCAGCTTGCGACATTTCGACGGGCGGTTGGCAAAGAGGCTCTCGAAGAACTGGACCGCCGTTGTGACGGTCACGGGCCTGTCCCAGTTCTGGGCCGCAAGGCGCAGCCGTTCGGACTCCGCCGGATCGTCCAGACCCTCCCAGTCGAAGCTCGCGTGATGCTCGAGCACCGCATCCGCATCGCCGAGCGCATTGCGGAAAACTGCCGCCGTCTGCTCGATGATCGAGACATAGGGGATGACGTGGATGACACGCGTCAGGCCGTGGGCGATCGCGTGATCGAGCGCAAAGGCAAGCGAAGTCAGTGTCTTGCCACCTCCCGTCGGCACGGTGAGCGAGAACAGGCCGGGCGCGCGCTTGGCCCCGGCCCGGACATGGGAGAGGATACGGGCGCGTTCGGCATTGATCGGCGTCGTCGCCTGCCCGAATGCGGCCAGATGGGCATCAAGCGCGCGGCGCAGTTCCTCAAGCGAACCGCTCCAACCCCGCTCGCGAGGGCGCCCTTCCACACGGTCATAGAAGGCTTCCGTCTCGAGGAAGTCGGCATCGACCAAGGCCGAAAACAGCATCCGCGTGAAGAAATGCAGCCGGAAATTCGCCTGATCGTCCATGGCGAGGCCTGCAAGCGGTGCGGGCGGGCCTTCGAGTGCCGGCAATTCGATGCCCCGTGGCAATTCAAGCGCCTCGGCCTGTCTGATCCGGTCGTGGAGCGGCGTGGCGGGCCTTCCCTGTGCGCGTCCGGTCCCGTTGGGCAAGCCCGCGTGGTGTCCGGCGATCGCGTAGGAGATCAGCTTTCCCAAGCCGCCAAACCGCTCGGCCGCAAAGCGTGCGCCCTCGCCACTGTGCGGCTCCGATGGCCTGTTGCCACGGAGATAGGCCTGGAAGGCGGGTTTCGCCTTGCCGAGGTCATGAAGAAGCCCGGCCGCGCGCGCCACCTCGGCCGCGCCGAAAGGAAGCGCGAAGCATGACGCGCTCGTTCCAACGGCGCAGAGATGATCCGTCAAGGGCTCCCAGTCATGCTCGGGATTTCCATCGACAGAGTGCGCGAAAACGGAATCCGAACGGAGATCTGCCACGATGTTCAGCATAGAGTTACGCCTGCGACGGCGTCAACTTAAGCGTGCTGCTTGCGGACCTCAATTCACCTCAAGGCCATATCACAACCGAGCCGATGTCAACTGTCGGGGCGCTGTCCTGCAAGTTCACCCAGGGATTGAGCCGCGCGCGTTGACCTTCGCGGCATGGCTGCCCTATACCTTCCGGTGAGCCGGAAGGGACAGCCAATTCGCACAATGCCGACTTCGCGCACCACCCACATGAGGCCGGACGTTGGACGCGCGGCACATCCCCCGTCGGGTGGAAAGGGGAAGCCGATGCTGGCCCTTCTGGCCGCGTTACTGGGCGCCATTTTCGGAGTGTTCGGGCGTGAGCGGTCCTTTGCCGGAGATCCCGAAAACCTACTCACCGTAAGGGTGCCGGGCGGGCAAGTCGGTGTTCACCTCGTTCTTGGGATAAAGGGAACGTCACCTCTTCTCGAGCACTATGCCGAGCATCTCGCCTGGCTGAATGCGATCAGCTTCGGTGGCCGCAAAGCCGACCGGCACTCGAACGCGTGGACCAGTGATCTTGCGGTCGGCTACTGGCTGTCTGGCGCGCCAGAGGATCTGCCGAAATTGCTGGAGACGCTCAAAGGCGTCTTCGAGCCCATTGACCTGCCATCTGCGTTCGCCGAACAGGAACGCGATATCCTTTTGCGGGAATACGAGTATCGGATGGTGGGCAACCCTGATGCGGAGGCTTCCGAGGCGATGGAGGCATTCCTCTACGCCGGCAACGCGATTGCCGCCTCGCCCATGGGCACGCCGGAAGAAATCGGGGCGCTGGACCATGACGCGGCCCGCGCGGCGCACGCGGCCACCCATGTCCCGGAAAACGCACGGCTGATCGTGGTCGGTGATGTCACCGAACGACAGGTGCGCCGCGCGATGCAAGCAGCCGGTTGGCCCGAAGCAGGCGAGGTCCGGGTTGCCCCACCCCCCTTCGACCTTGCCGCCGCCGACACGAAAACGTTGCGCTATCTCGAACCGGAGGCCGCGCCTCGCCTCATCTGGCGGCGGGTCGTCGCGCTGCCCGAACCCGTCCAGTTCGATCTTCTGGCAGCCCAGACAGCCCTGTTGCGCAACATACTCGACACCAACTTGCCCGGCGGGCTTGCCGGCCCCCTTCGCTTTGACAAGGCGGTTGCACGTGTTTTCGAGGTCGGAATCCACCCCCTTGATGAAGACAATGTCGAAATCACCCTTGCAGCCGCGCCCGACCGTGGCGTGTCGCTATCGGCGCTGCGAGCGGCATTTGAAGCCGAGCTGTCGGCGGTGGCCGCAACAGGGATCCCCGAGGCGACGTTTTCCCGCGTCCTGGATCGCTTCGAAAACTTCTGGCCCGATTGGAATGACCGCGACGAAACCGCCCGCTGGATGGCGGACTATGTCCTGGAGCGCGTTTCAAGCCTGCGCGACCCCTTGTCGGAACGCGACCTGAAA
>RFGD01000159.1 GCA_003696705.1 Alphaproteobacteria bacterium
CGGCCGCCGCCGCACCCTGTGGTGGCTGCTCACCGACGCCACCGTCGACGCCGCCACGGCCCACCGTTGGGGCCTCGTCGACGGGCTCGGCCCCTAGCGCTTCCGGGCCGGGGGTCGAGTTGACAGATGGGATCTGTGGTCGGGTGGTTGTGGGTCATGCTGCGTTGGGGCTGTGGTGGTTGTCGAGCATGTCGGTTGGGCGTCGTCCTCGCATGTAGTCGCTGTGGTTGCGGCGGCGGGTGTTGTAGCGGATGAGCCATGCGTTGGCTTCGACCTGGAGCTGGCGCAGGGTCATGAACCGGCGCCGGTGGAACGCGGGACGCCAGCACTCCTGGAGCATCGTCCCTTGGAACCGTTCACACACGGCGTTGTGGTTCGGTGACCGAGGCGGGGTGCGTACGTGGCCGATCCCGACCTCGGCGAGGTGATCTTGGAAGGCTCGGGCGATGTACTCGGGACCGTTGTCGCTCAACACGGCGCGCACGGGGATCCCGAGACGCCGCCAGGTCTTGGCCACGTGGTCGATGAACCGGATCGTGTTCGCGGCGGTGACCGGGCCGATGATCAGTTTCACGATCGCCCATCGGGTGCAGGTGTCGACCGCGGTGAGTTGGTACACCTTGCCGACCCCTTTGAGCTTGCCGATGTAGAAGCTGTCGAGGGCGACGAGATCGCCGGGACGGCCAGCCCAGTGACAGAACCCGAACGGGCCCTCGAGCTCTTCGGTGACGGGCTCGGTGACAATCCCGGCCAACGCGGCGAGAGCCCCAGCGCGGGCCACTCGCTCACGGCGTCGGCCCATGCCATGGTCGTTGAGGATGCGTTGCACGGTGGTCTTGCCGATCTCGTAGCCGAGTTCGGCGAGCCGATCCGCGTACTGGTGACAGCCAACAGTCGGTTCGATCACGGCGATCGCCAACAGGTCGGCAACGACATGGGTCGGGGTCTCGTTGGGCTGGCGAGGTCGGCGCCGGTCCTTGGGCATCAACGCGTCGATCCCGTAGTTCTCGGCGAGTTCCTTCCACTCGTAGTAGCTCGTGCGGGACACGCCGACGAGCCGGCAGGCCCTGGAGATGTTGCCGAGTTCTTCAGCCAGCTCCAAAACGCGCACGCGACGCGAGAAGATGATCTGGTCCGGGGTGGTCATGGTGATGTTCCTCGTGATCTGTAGGAGGACCACAGGTTCCATCACCAGGCCCCCCGGCATGGGGGACCTGTCAACTCCAACCCCGGACTGAAAGTACTAGGGCGGGGCGTCAACCCAGGCGCAGGGTCTCGAGGGGCTCGAGGCGTGCCGCCTTGGCCGAGGGGTACAGGCCCGCCACCATCGACACGAGCAC
>RFGD01000160.1 GCA_003696705.1 Alphaproteobacteria bacterium
CCGCTTTCGGCCGGTCCGGCCGGCAAGGCGCTGGGCGGGCGGCGCGGGCGGGCGCTGGCGCTGACCGATCTGGCCGCGCAAGAGGCACCGCCGCCCCGGACGGCGTCAGGGATCGCCGAGCTGGACCGCGTGCTCGGCGGCGGGCTCGTGGGGGCCTCGGCCATTCTTGTCGGGGGCGATCCCGGCATCGGGAAATCCACGCTTCTTCTTCAGGCCGCCGCCGCCTTTGCGGGCGCCGGGCTTGGCGCCGTCTATGTCTCGGGCGAAGAGGCGGCCGAGCAGATCCGCATGCGCGCCGGCCGGCTTGGCCTGCAGGATGCGCCGGTCCGCCTTGCCACCGAGACGAACCTTCGCGACATCCTGACGACGCTCGACGCCGAGCGGCCGGACCTTGTCATCGTCGACTCGATCCAGACGATGTGGGCCGACAATGTCGAAAGTGCGCCGGGCTCGGTCGCGCAAGTGCGCGCCGCCGCGCACGAGCTTGTCAGCTTCGCCAAGCGCCGCGGTGTCTCGGTCATCCTTGTCGGGCATGTCACGAAGGAAGGACAGATCGCCGGCCCCCGCGTCGTCGAGCACATGGTCGATACGGTCCTCTATTTCGAGGGCGAGCGGGGCCACCAGTTCCGCATCCTTCGCGCCGTGAAGAACCGCTTCGGCCCGGCCGACGAGATCGGCGTGTTCGAGATGACCGGCCACGGCCTTGCCGAGGTCCCGAACCCGTCTGCCCTGTTCCTGGCCGACCGGGACCGGCCCGCGGCCGGGGCCGTGGTCTTTGCCGGCATGGAAGGCAGCCGGCCCCTTCTGACCGAGATCCAGGCGCTTGTCGCCCCCTCGCCGCTCAGCCAGCCCCGCCGGACGGTCGTCGGGCTCGACGGCGGCCGGCTGGCGACGATCCTGGCGGTGCTCGAAGCGCGCTGCGGCATCCCCTTTGCCGGTCTTGACGTCTACCTCAATGTCGCGGGCGGGCTTCGCGTAAGCGAACCGGCGGCCGATCTTGCCGTCGCCGCCGCGCTTCTTTCCGCGCGCGAGGACGTGGCCCTGCCTGCCGATACCGTCGTTTTCGGCGAGATTTCACTCAGCGGCGCCCTGCGGCCGGTAACGCAGGCCGAAAACCGGTTGAAAGAAGCACGAAAACTTGGTTTCACCGTAGCCATGGCGCCGGAACGGCTGAGACTTGCGGCCGATCCGGGGATGGATGTGCGAAGGTTCGTCGACCTGACCGGCTTCGTCGGCGAGGTTTTCGGGGCAGGATAACCGCGAGGCAGCGACATGGAAGGTTTCACGATCGTCGATGGGGTGGTTGCCCTCGTGATCGTCGTTTCGGCGATCCTGGCCTATGTCCGCGGCCTTTCGCGAGAGGTCATGGCCATCCTTGGCTGGGTCGCGGCGGCCGTGGTTGGGTATTACTTTGCGCCGCAGCTCGAACCGCTCGTGTCGTCGGCGCCCGTCGTCGGCGATCTCCTGCGCGGCAGCTGCGAACTCGGGGTGCTGACGGCCTTTGCAGCCGTGATGGCGGTGGCGCTTGTCGTCCTTTCCATCTTCACGCCGCTTCTTTCGTCCCTCGTGCAGTATTCGGTCCTTGGCGGCATCGACCAGGCCCTTGGCTTCGTCTTCGGCGCCCTTCGCGGCATCGTCCTCGTGGCAATCGCCTTTCTGGTGATCGACAAGGTCGTGGCCTCGGAAAGCGTGCCGCAGATCGCGGAAAGCCGGTCGGCGGCGATATTCTCGGACCTTCAGTCCCGGATCGAGGCCAGCATGCCGGATGACGCGTCCAACTGGATCGCCAGCCGTTACGAGACGCTCGTGGCCAAGTGCTCGGGCCCGGCCCAGTGAG
>RFGD01000161.1 GCA_003696705.1 Alphaproteobacteria bacterium
ATGCAGCCCGACGAGCCCACGACCCAGATTTTCACCGCCCTGTCGCGATTGTCGCTCTATCTTCGTTCGGCAAGCTGGCAGCAAGCCGGCGCGAAGGGCCTCACGCCGACGCAGGCCGAGATCCTTCACCATCTCTCGCGCCGCGGTCCCTCTCGCCCCGGCGCGCTGGCCGACGTGCTTGGAGTGACGCCGGCGACGCTCAGCGATTCCGCCGCCGCGCTTGTGTCAAAGGGCCTCCTGGCGCGCGAACGCGACCCCGATGATGCCCGCGCCGTGCGTCTGCGCCTCACGCAGGCCGGGGAAGACGCCGCCGCCTCGCTCTCCGGCCCGCCCGAGGCGCTGGCCGCGGCCTTGCGCGGTCTGGCGCCCGATCAGGCCGGCGAACTCTTGCGCAACCTTACCCTTGTCATCCGCGCGCTGCAGGAAGCCCGCGCGATCCCGGTGCAGCGGATGTGCGCGACCTGCCGCTTCTTCCGCCCCCATGCCCATGACGATGCGGCCGCGCCGCATCACTGCGACTTCGTGAATGCCGCGTTCGGAGACGCCGAGTTGCGCCTCGACTGCGGCGAGCACGAGGAGGCCCCGCCCGCCGAGGCCGCCGCCAACTGGCGACGGTTTCAGGGCGCGGCCTGACGAATGGGCCCCCGGCGCGGCGGCAACCGCCCGAGGGCCCGAACTGCAACCCCTGACCGTTCAGACAAAGGAAGCACCACACCATGACACGAAAATCCGTTCTCCGCCATGCCGGCCCGCTGGTTCTGGCCGGGTGTCTTGCCGCCACGGCAGCCATCGCCGGCGGTCCCGTCCCCTATCCCGAGGGCTATCGCCACTGGACCCATGTGAAGAGCATGGTCATCGAAGACGGCCACCCGCTTTACGAGAGCTTCGGCGGCATCCATCACCTCTACGCCAACGAGGCGGCGATGGAAGGCTATGAAGCCGGCAGGTTTCCCGACGGTGCCGTGATCGTCTTCGACCTGCTCGAAGCGGTGCGCGGCGACGGGGCGCTGACCGAAGGTCCCCGCAAGGTTCTGGGCGTCATGGTCCGCGACAGCGCGGCCTATGGCGACACCGGCGGCTGGGGCTTCGAGGGCTGGGCCGGCGGCGATCCTGCAAAGCCCGTTGTCGGTGCGGCGGCGGCGGAAGCCTGCTTCTCGTGCCACACCTCGGTCGAAGAGCAGGATTTCGTTTTCTCGCACTATCGCGACTGACCCATGAAACCCGGGCGGCCCGTCGGCCCACGCAACGGACCGCCCCAACGTCGCCCGAGGACACCGTGAACGCCCCCGCCGAACTTCATGCGACCCGCTGGCTGAATGTCGACCGGCCCCTGACGCTCGCCGAACTCCGGGGCCGCGTCGTTGCGGTCGAGGTTTTCCAGATGCTCTGCCCCGGCTGCGTGATGCACGGCCTGCCACAGGCGCAGCGCCTCGCACAGGCCTTCGACCCCGGCGACGTGGCCGTGATCGGGCTCCATTCGGTCTTCGAGCATCACGCCGCCAACGGTCCCGAAACCCTTGCCGCCTTCCTCCACGAATGGCGGATCCGGTTTCCGGTGGCAATGGATGCGCCCGGCCCCGGCCCCCTGCCCCGCACGATGGCGGCATGGGGATTGCAAGGGACGCCGTCGCTGGTCCTCATCGACCGGAAGGGGCACATGCGCGCGCGCCACTTCGGGCAGGTGGCGGACATTGCCCTTGGCGCCGAAGTGATGGCGCTGATCGCCGAGGATCGGCCCTGAGCCTTCGCATCGCGGACCCGGCGACCCGCGCC
>RFGD01000162.1 GCA_003696705.1 Alphaproteobacteria bacterium
CGACTGCCGTTCAGGTCGATGACGGCACCGGCCGGCGCGCCCGCGTAGTAGAGCGTGTCGAGGCCGGCGCCCCCGAGAAGAACATCGGCACCCGATTCGTAGTGGATCGTGTCGTCGCCGTCGCCGGCGAAGACCTTGTCGTTGCCGGCGCCGGGGCGAAGAATGTCGTTGCCGAGCCCCCCGAAAAGGTTGTCATTGCCGCCAAGCGCGCGAAGATCGTTGGCTGCGCCGTCTCCGATAAGCCATTCGTCGCCATCGGTGCCCGTCAGGTTCGGCGTCCCGGGCGCGGTGTAGCGAAACCTTGAGACTTCGGACACCGGGACGAGGCCAAGCCCCGGCTCGTCAAACAGAAGGTATTCGAAGTTCCTGACCGTGTCGTTGCCTTCCGCCATCTGGGCCTCCGAGCGCCAGTCGACGTGGACAAGGTTCGTGACGGTGGCTGATTCGTAGACGCGGAATTCGGTGAAACCGCCTGCGAATCCCGCGACATCCGTGCCGCCGCCGCCGTCAAGCACGTCGTCGCCACCGCCGCCGATCATGATGTCGTCGCCCACGGACCCCGTCATGGCTGTGCCGGCGTCGTCGTCGACCCAGAGAAGTTGCCCCGCGCTGTCCGTGCTCGATACCGGACCGAAGGACTTGAGATGCGTGACCGGACCATCCAGGGCGAAGGCCGGTTCGATCGTTGCCCAGGCGGCGTTCAGACGCGGCAAGAAATTGTCGTCGATGTAGGCGTCCATGTCCGACAGCGCGCGGGTCAGGGACGCGACCTGGTCGGTATAGTAGGACACGACGCGCCCGGCCTGGTCGAGAAGGTCGTTGAGGCCCGTTGCGCTCAGGATTGCGTCAATCACCGGCTCGACGACCTGGTCCACGACGGCCTGTGCCTTGCCGAGCGCCCAGGACACCGGCCGGATGGCCTGTTCCAGGGCGTCGAGCGGCCCCGCGATCTGGTCGGCGATGCGGGCCACCTCGTCCAGCCAGCCCAGGGACTGGGCAAGGTTGTCATGGACTTCCCGGAAGAACGCCTCGGCCGTGCGGATCGGATCAAACACGGGGTCGGCCGCCGCGTTGAAGCCCCCGATCGTGTCGGCAATGTCGCCGATGGCCGACAGCTCGTCGGCAAGACCCAAATCGAAGCCGGCGGCGTTCTGGCCCCGCAACGAAAGTGCGTCGGCCGCCAG
>RFGD01000163.1 GCA_003696705.1 Alphaproteobacteria bacterium
AGCGCCACCCGTCGGTCGCCAGCCAGAATGGCGCGCACGTCCGACACCACGAACCAGACCGTTCCCAGAACCGGTCCCAGCACCATCCGACCAAGAAGCGTGTTGTTGGCCAGGAGAAGCCGCTGAAGCCACAAGGGCAGCCGTGCCCAGACCGCGGGGTCCAGGTAGGCCGTCTCGGGGTCGTCGTAGGGGTCGGTCAGACGCTCGTCGACGTGATGGGCAAGGTGCGTGTCGCGAAACCGCAGATAGGGCACCAAGGGGTTCAGCGCCGGGAAGACCAGCGCCGCATTCAGAAATTCGCTGCGCGTCGGGTGGCGGTGGATCACCTCGTGCTGAAGGGACGAGAACTGCACGGTTGCGAGCGCCGTCAGGACGACCCCGGCGAGGATCGACACTTCGGCGACGACGGTCGTGCCAAGCACCCAGACGCCATACGTCGCCGCGATCAACGCCACGGTGGGCCATTCAATGCCATGATGGAAAAGGCTGCGCCCGCGTCCGTTCATGCCCGATGCCCTCTTCGTTCTTGCTCACGGCGTCGTGAATACCCCCGCAACTCTGGCGCCGGGAGAGGCAAAACGCTAAACATCTCCTCAACAGTGTTTCTGATTCCCAATGAATGCGGCCAATGATGAACAAGCGTGAGCGGTCCGAGACCTTCCGCAACCGTCTGGCCCAGGCGCTCGAACGCCAGGGCATGTCGCGCAGCGCCCTTGCCCGCGCTGCCGGGGTCGATCGCTCGACGGTCACGCAGATCCTCGACCCCGAGGAGACGCGCATGCCGAACGCCCATCTCGCGGCCGCCTTCGCGGCAGCGCTTGGCGTCTCGGCCGACTGGCTTCTGGGGCTCTCGGACCGCCCCGAGACGGCCGGCGATCTTCTGGCCAGCGCCATGTCCCTGACCGAGGCCGACGTCGCGCGCATCGACGAGCGGGTCGTGCATTGGCACCGCGAGGCCGAGGGGTTCAAGATCCGCCACGTTCCGGCGGCGCTGCCGGATCTGATCAAGACCGATGCTGTGATGCACTGGGAATACGGCGTTCGCGGCGAGGGCTATGCCGAACGCGCCATCGCCGCCCGGGCCGAGATCCTGTCCTGGCTGTCCGACGGCACATCCGACTACGAGATCGCCTTCCCTCGCCATCAGATCGAGGCCTTCGCCCGCGCCGAAGGCTATTACCGCGGACTTGCCCTGGCCGCGCGGCTCGAAGGGCTTGGGCACATGCGTGAACTTGCCGCCGCGCTATACCCGCGGCTGCGCATCTCGATCTTCGACTCGCCCCGACTGTATTCGGCCCCGCTTACGGTCTTCGGCCCGCGGCTTGCCGTCGTCTTCCTTGGCCGTTTTCACCTTGCCTTCCGGGATGCCGAGCGGATCCGGGCACTCAGCGCCCATTTCGACTGGCTGGTGCGCGATGCACGCGTCGACCCGTCCCGCGTGCCGGCCTTCCTCGATGCGCTGACGGCCGAAATTCGGGGGGTGGGCGCCGCCGGCGTGCCCTAGGGCCTGGGGTCCGGGTTCTCGGTGTGCCCGTCGACGGCGATGACCTGCCCCGACACCCGCCGCGCCGCGTCAGAGGCCAGGAAAAGCGCCATCGCGGCAATGTCTTCGGCCTCGACAAAGGTGCGCATCGACGTTCCGGCCGCGTAACCGCGGCGAACGGCGTCCGCCGTCATGCCCTTGGCGGCCGCCTCGCGTTCGATCACCCCCTGCATGCGCGCCCCCTCGACGGCACCGGGGCAGATGGCGTTCGCCCGGATCCCGTGGGGGCCGAGTTCCATCGCCACGGTCTTCATGAGGCCGATGATCCCCCATTTCGCGGCCGCATAGGGCGCGCGGTTCGGATAGCCGTGAATGCCCGCGGTCGAAGAGGTGTAGATCAGCGCCCCGTGCCTCTGGCGCTTCATGAGGGGCGCGGCATGCTTCGTCGCAAGGAATGCACCCTCGAGGTTCACGGCGACGCAGCGCCGCCATTCGTCAAGCGCCACGGTCTCGACCGGCGCCGTGGGTCCGGCGACGCCGGCGTTGGCGCAAAGCGCGTCGAGGCCGCCCCACTCCTCCGCCACCTGCGCCAGAAGCGCCGCGACGGCGGCCTCGTCCGCCGCATCGACCCGGCTTCGTCGCCAGCCCTCGGGCAGGGCCGCCAGCGCATCGCGGTCGATGTCGGTGACCCAGACCCGCCAGCCCGCATCGTCGAAGGCCCGCGCCATCGCGCGGCCGATGCCCGACGCCCCTGCGGTGACCAGAACCCGCCCCGCCATGGCTCAGCCGGGACGCCGGATGGCGCGGCTGACGCCGTCGGGCTCGGGCAGCTCGGCATGGGCGGCGGCAATCTCGGCAAGGCGCGCCTCGACATGCGGGGCGGGAGGTGACGCGCGGCGGGTCTCGAGGCTCACGTGCAACAGGAAATGCTCGCCCGTGGCCAGAAGGCGCCCGTCCTCGCCATGGCGCATCTCGTGGAAGAGGTGCATCTTCTTGCCCGCCCCGTGGAGGACGCGGGTCTCGACCCGGAAGGGCTCGCCCGCGCGGATCTCGTCGAGATGCCGGATATGCGTCTCGGCCGTGAAATAGCTGCCGCCCGCGGCGATATAGGCGGCGTCGCATCCGATGATTTCCATCAGCCGGTCGGTCGCATCCGAAAAGGCCTGAAGATAGCGCGCCTCGTTCATGTGACCGTTGTAGTCGGTCCAGTCGAGCGGCACGACGCGGCGCTGGGTTTCGATCGGCCGCGTGATGTCGACCGGGGGCGGGCCCAGGTGGCGGTCGGCCTCGGCAAGGACCGCGCCGGCGCCCCAGTCCCGGGCCTTGAGCGCCCGCAGGATGCCGACAAGGTTTTCGTCGCGCGCCCGTTCGAGCGCGCGGATCGAGCGATGCCCCGACTGCTCGTCCGATTGCCGGGCGATGCGCTCGACCAGTTCCTCGGTCAGTTCCGGCACGTCCATGAGCCGCGTCCACGGCCACTTCAGGGCGGGGCCGAACTGGCCGATGAAGTGGCGCATGCCCGCCTCGCCCCCCGCAACGCGATAGGTCTCGAACAGCCCCATCTGCGCCCAGCGCAGCCCGAAGCCCATGCGGATCGCCTCGTCGATTTCGGTCGTCGTGGCCACGCCATCCTTGACGAGCCACAGGGCCTCGCGCCAGACGGCCTCGAGCAGGCGGTCGGCGACATGGGCGTCGATCTCGGCGCGGATGCGAAGCGGATACATGCCGAGCGCGCGCAGGATGTCGGCGGCGTGCTCAAGAAGCGCGTCCTGCGTCGCCGCGCCCCCGACAAGCTCGACAAGCGGCAGAAGATAGACCGGGTTGAACGGGTGGGCGACGAAGATGTCCCCCGGCCGCGGTGCCCCTTCCTGCAGAGCCGAGGGACGGAAACCGCTGGTCGAAGAGCCCACGGGCGTGCCCGGCGGCGTGTGCGCCTGCACCTCGGCCAGCACCTTGTGCTTGAGCTCCAGACGCTCGGGCACGCTTTCCTGAACCCAGTCGGCGCCCTCCACGGCCTCGGCCACCGATCCGGCCATGACCAGCCGACCGGGCGAGGGAAGGGCCACGTCGAAGAGGCCCGGCAAGGCACGCCGCGCGTTGTCCAGCACTTCGCCGATCTTGCGCTCGGCCTCGGGGTCGGGATCGAAGACGGCCACGTCCCATCCCATGAGCTGGAAACGGGCCGCCCAACCGCCGCCGATGACACCGCCGCCGATGACGGCCGCCTTCCGCCGTGCCATCAGATTTCCCCGCCTTCGGGGGCCTGTTTCACAAGGCCAAGGCGCGCGCGCACCTCCTCGGGTCCAAGAACCCGCGCGCCCATGCGCTCGACGATGCCGACCGCCCGCTCGACCAGTTGCCAGTTCTCGGCCAGAACCCCCTTGTCGAGATAGAGGTTGTCCTCGAGCCCGACGCGGACATTGCCGCCGGCAAGAACGGCGGCGGCCACATAGGGCATCTGGTTGCGGCCCAGCGAAAAGGCCGAGAAGGTCCAGCCCTTCGGCACGTTGTTGACCATCGCCATGAAGGTATTGAGGTCATCGGGGGCGCCCCAGGGCACGCCCATGCAAAGCTGGACCAGCGCCGGATCCTCGAGGATCCCTTCGCGCACGAGTTCCTGCGCAAACCACAGATGCCCCGTGTCGAAAGCCTCGATCTCGGGCTTGACGCCAAGCTCGGTCATCATGCGCCCCATCGCCCGCAGCATCCCGGGCGTATTGACCATGATGTAGTCGGCCTCGGCGAAATTCATCGTCCCGCAGTCAAGCGTCGTGATCTCGGGGCGGCAGACGCGGATGTGTTCTAGCCGCTCGGCGGCGCCGGCCATGTCCGTGCCCTCGACCGGAGGCAACGGCCTGTCGGGCGGGCCAAGGACCAGATCGCCCCCCATCCCCGAGGTCAGGTTCAGCACGACATCGACGTCGGCGGCGCGGATGCGATCGGTCACTTCGCGGTAGTACTCGACCTTCCGCGAAGGCCTGCCGGTTTCGGGATCGCGGACATGGCAGTGAACGATCGCCGCGCCGGCGCGGGCCGCGGCGATGGCGCTTTCGGCAATCTCGCGCGGCCTGCGCGGCACATGCGGGCTGCGGTCCTGGGTCGAGCCCGAACCCGTCACGGCACAGGTAATGAACACTTCCCGGTTCATGGAAAGGGGCATGGGTTCCTCCGTCCTGACTTCCTCGACTATGCCCGGGATTGCCGCCGTGGCCATTGCGATTTACGCAGTAGTCATGACATTTTGCGAAGCGCCCTTCCTGTTGCCTGCGCGCGCCCCGGCACGCATCGGCATCCTCGTCCTCGATCAGTGCAACACGCTTTCGCTGGCGGCCACGGTCGACCCGCTTCGGGCGGCCAACAGGCGCGCCGGTCGGCCGCTCTATCACTGGACGTTTCTTTCGACGGGCTCGACCCCGCCCCGCCTGACGGCCGGCTTCGCGGTTCCGGCGCGCCCGCTTGCCCGCGCAGACGATCTCGACGCGCTCGCCATCGTCGCGGGCTTTCGGATAGGCCAGCAGGCGACGCCCGGCGTCCTTGGTCGCATCCGGCAGCTTGCCCCCCGCGTCGATGCCCTCATGGGCATAGACGGCGGCAGCTGGCTTCTGGCGGCGGCCGGCCTTCTGGACGGCCACCGGGCCACCACCCACTGGGAGGATCTCGAGGAATTTGCCGCCCGTTTCCCGCGGGTCGAGGCCGTGGACGCGCGCTTCGTCATCTCGGGGCGCTGCATGACCACCGCAGGCGCCGCGCCATGCCTCGACATGATGCTGCACATGCTGAGCCTCAGGCACGGCCATGAGCTTGCCTTGCAGGTCGCCGGAACGTTCCTCTACGATCAGGCGCGCGCGCCCGAGGCGCTTCAGGGCCGGCTGCCGTCGGGTGATCTGGCCCGGCGGGATCCGCGCTTGGCCGCCGCCGTCGAGGCCATGCTTGCCCGGCTCGAGGATCCGGTCCCGGTCGCCACGATCGCGCGCCGCGTCGGGCTGTCGGCCAAGGGGCTCGAAGGTCTGTTTCGGCGCACCCTTGGCGTGCCGCCCGGCACCTTCTGGCGCAACCTGCGCCTTGACGAGGCGCGCCGTCTGGTCGAGGAAACGGCGCTTGGCATGCGCGAGATCTCGCTGCGCACCGGGTTCGGATCGGCGGCCTCGCTCAGCCGCGCCTTCAGTCGCCGTTTCGGAATGGCGCCCGCGTCCTGGCGGGCTCAGAAGCGCCTCGGGCCGCGCTCGGTCACCACGGCGTCAAGCGGCTGATCCGTGGGCTCGAGGGGGATTTCGGGCAGAAGCTGCGCTTCATAGGCGACGCCGACCGCAAGAACGCGCCCGCGGCGGCGCAGCGCCTCGAGCGTGCGGTCATAGAAGCCACCCCCGTAGCCAAGCCGGAACCCCCGCGGATCGAAGGCGAGAAGGGGCACGATGACCACCCGCGGCTCGAGCCATGCGCCTTGCTCGGGCACCGGCACCCCGAAGGCCCCGGGGCGGGTCGCAACGCCCGGACGCCACTCGCGAAAGCGAAGCGGTGCGGCCTTCGCCTCGACGACCGGCACGGCCACCGGACCCGATCGCGACAGTTCTGCCATTGCGCCCGTCACGTCCACTTCCGAGCCGATGGGCAGATATCCCGCGACCGGCGCGCCGCGGAATTCGTCGAGAAGCGTCAGAAGGTGCGCCTCGATTCGCCGCGCGGCCCCGCCGTCCGCGGCCGCCGCCTGCGCAGCCTTGCGCCGCGCCAGCGCCTCGGCCCGCGCGGCGGCCTTGGCCTCGGCCAACCGGCCGTCGGGGGGTGTTTCAGCGTCTCGTGTCATGTGCCCTTCCTAACCGCGCCGCATGCGCCGGCCTTGACCGAACGCGCCGTCTTTCGGCGATTTCGCGTCAAGGCCCCTTTTCGCGCCGGTGCCCGGCCAGTAGAAGGAAGGCGGAAGGGGTTCGCAATGCTTGTTCTCGATCACCTCGTCATTGCCGCCGAGACGCTGGAGGCGGGCATCGCCCATGTCTCGGACCGTCTGGGCGTCGAGATGACGCCGGGCGGCAAACACCCGGCCATGGGCACCCACAATGCGCTGGTCGCGCTTGGGCCCGGCACCTACCTCGAGGTCATCGCCGTCGACCCTGCGGCCCCCAGCCCCGAAGCGCCGCGCTGGTTCCGGCTCGACCGCTTCTCGGGGCCGCCGCGGCTCGTCTCGTGGGTGTGCCGCACGGACGACCTTGACGAGATGTTGCGCCACGCCCCGCCCGACGCGGGGCGCCCGCTGCCGCTTGCCCGCGGCGATCTTGCCTGGCGCATGGCCGTCAACCCGCTTGGCGAGATGCCCTTCGACGGCGCCTATCCGATGCTGATCGAGTGGGAGACGGCGCGTCACCCGGCCGACGAGCTTCCCCACCTCGGCCTCGAGCTTCAGAGGCTCGAGGTCCGCCATCCCGACGCGGGCGCGCTTCGGGTCGCGCTGGACGGTCTTCTGTCGGACCCGCGCGTCGAGATTGCGATGGGTCCCTTTGCCCTCGTGGCCGAAATCGAGACGCCACGGGGCACCCGCAGCCTGACATGAACGTCACCGACCCGTCGACATGGCGCCTGCGCCCGGCCGCCGAGGCGGACGCCGCCACCGTTGCCGCCGGCGTCGCCGCCGTCTGGAACCCGGTCATTCGCGACACCCTTTTCACCTTCAACAGCATCGAGAAGTCGACCGACGAGATCGCGTCCATGATCTGCGACTGCGCCCGGCAGGGGCGCCCCTTCATCCTGGCCGAGGATGCCGACGGCGAAATCCGCGGCTTCGCGACCTATGCCCAGTTCCGGGGCGGCATCGGCTATGCGCGCACGATGGAGCACACGATCATGCTGGCCCCGTCGGCACGGGGCCGGGGCTGCGGACGGCGACTGATGGCGTCGCTCGAGGACGCGGCGGCGCGCGCCGGGGTCCACTCGCTCATCGGCGGGATCAGCGCCGAAAACCCCGCGGCCATCGCATTTCACAAGGCGCTCGGCTTCGCGCCCGTCGCCCGTCTGCCCGAGGTCGGCTACAAGCGCGGCCGATGGCTGGACCTCGTCCTCATGCAGAAGTTCATCACCGCCCCTGACAGCGTTCCCTCCGCACGGTAAGGTCTGCCCCATGTCGATCTGGTCCCGCATTGCCGAAGTCCTGGCCGCCCTCGCATCGGGAGAGGCGCTGTCGCGTCTCTTCGACAATCGCCGCACCCCGCCCGAAAAGACGGTCGCCTTCACCATCGCCGTCATCGCCCTGGGTGCGAAGATGGCCAAGGCAGACGGGCGCGTGACCCGTGACGAGGTCGCCGCCTTCCGCGAAATCTTCCACATTCCGCCCGGCGAAGAGCGCAACGCGGCGCGGGTCTTCAATCTGGCCCGTCAGGACGTCGCCGGGTTCGAGGAATACGCCGAACGGATCGCGCGCATGTTCCGCAACGGCGACGGGCCGGCGCCCGTGCTTCTCGACCTGATCGAGGGGCTCTTTCACATCGCCATGGCCGATGGCAACTATCACCCCAACGAGGATGTCTTCCTGACCCGCGTGGCCGAGATCTTCGGCATCGACGACCGCCGCTTCAATGCCATCCGCGCGCGCTTCATCGAGCACGACCCCGACCCCTACGCCGTCCTGGGCGTCGAGCGCACGGCCCCGGTCGACGAGATCCGCGCCCGCTGGCGCGAACTCGTGCGCGAGACGCATCCCGACCGGATGCTGGCCCGTGGCGTCCCCGAGGAAGCCGTGAAACTGGCCGAACGCCGGCTTGTCGCCATCAACCGGGCCTGGGAGCGCATCCGCGAGGAACGCGCCGCGTGAGGCTGGCCACCTACAACGTCGAATGGTTCGACCGGCTGTTCGATGACAAGGGCCGGCTTCTGGCCGACGACGAATGGTCGGCGCGCCACAACGTCACCCGGCGCCAGCAGGCCGAAGCGTTGGGCATCGTCTTCACGGCGCTGGACGCGGACGCGGTCATGGTCATCGAGGCGCCCGACAGCGGCGGCCGCCGGGGCACGGTTCGCGCGCTCGAAACCTTTGCCCGGACCTTCGGGCTCCGCACCCGCAAGGCGGTGACCGGATTTGCCAGCGAGACCCAGCAGGAGATCGCGCTTCTCTTCGATCCCGACCGTCTGAGCGCGCGCCACGACCCGAAGGGCGAACCCTTCGCCCAGCACCATCACGTCGCCCCGCGCTTCGACACCGCCTTCAAGTGGGACATCGACGTTGACGCGCATCCCGAGACGATCCGCTTTTCGAAGCCCCCTCTCGAGCTTGACGTGCGCACCACCCAGGGGCACCGGCTTCGCATGATCGGCGTGCACCTCAAGTCGAAGGCCCCGCATGGCGCGAACGACGCGAGCGGCATAGTGGCAACCGCCATCGAGAACCGTCGCAAGCAGCTTGCCCAGGCCATCTGGCTTCGCCACCGCATCGTCGAGCACCTTGCCGCCGGCGACGACCTTGTCGTGATGGGGGACTTCAACGACGGCCCGAGCCTCGACGACTACGAGCGGCTTTTCGGCCACTCCACGGTCGAGCTGGTCATGGGCCACGACGAGCCGCCCGAGATGCGCCTTTTCGATCCGCATGCGGCCGCGGCACTCGACAAGCCCGTCGGCCCCGCCTTCGCAACGGCGCGCTTCTGGCGCAATGACCTCGGGCGTTACATGCCCGCCCTTCTCGACTACATCATGATCTCGCCCGGTCTGATGTCCCGTCGTCCCGCCTGGCGCATCTGGCACCCGTTCGACGACCCGGCCTGCTACGAGACGCCCGAGCTCAGAGAGGCGCTCCTTCAGGCCTCGGACCATTTCCCGGTCAGCCTCGATATCGAACTCTGACCTTTCCGACCTGGCGTTGCGGCCCCATATTCCCCCCATGAAACGAATGATGCGACCCGCCATTGCCATGATCCTGGGCCTCGGCCTTGCCCACACCGCCGCCGCCGGCCCCGAGGCCGACGCCCCACCGCCCGCACCCCCGGGGACGGCCGACGCCGACCGCGAACAAGCGGGCCGACAGCTCATGTCCGAAGGGCTCAGGCTCTTCATGGAAGGCCTGCGGCAAGAGGCCGAGCCCCTGCTCGAGGACATGCGCGAAGGGCTTGAAGAACTGCGCCCCATGCTGCGCGACCTCATCGAACTGATGGGTGACGTGCGCAATTACGAAGCGCCCGAGATGCTCCCGAACGGCGACATCATCATCCGCCGCAAGACGCCCGAACCGCCCGCGCCTTCCGACGGTGGCACCGGCCCCGACGGTGACGGGGAAATCGAGATCTGAGCCCGGCCCTTGCGGCCGCTGCCCTGCGCGGCCTATGTCTCGGGCAGACATGAGCCGCGCCCGGCCCGGGCGCGCACTTCCGACAAGAGGTATGGCATGCTGTTGACCCGAAACGAGGACATGCGCCCCGTGCGCGAGGCAGAAACCGCGCATGGCGACGCCCCCGATCTGGGCGCACTGCCCGAATGGGACCTTTCCGATCTCTATGCCGCCCCCGATGCGCCGGAACTTCGGGCGGACATGGACTGGCTCGAGACCGAGTGCCGCAAGTTCGCCGCCGACTACGAGGGCCGCCTTGCCGATCTCGATGCCGACGAGATGCTGGCCTGCGTGCGCCGCTACGAACGGATCGAGACCGTGGCCGGCCGCATCATGTCCTATGCGGGGTTGCGCTACTACCAGATGACGATCGACCCCGAGCGCGCCAAGTTCATGTCGGATTGTCAGGACCGCATAACGGAACTGACGACCCCGCTTGTCTTCTTCTCGCTCGAGATCAACCGCATCGACGACGAACGGCTTGAGGCGCTTCTTGCCGCCAACCCCGATCTCGGGCGCTATCGCCCCGTCTTCGAGCGGCTGCGCAAGATGCGGCCCCACCAGCTTTCCGACGAACTCGAGCGCTTTCTGCACGATCTTTCGACCGTCGGCGCCGCCGCGTGGAACAAGCTTTTCGACGAAACCATCGCAGGGCTCGAATTCACCGTGCGCGGCGAGACGCGGAACATCGAGGCGACGCTGAACTTCCTGACCGACCCCGACCGGGCACTGCGCGAGGAAGCGGCGCGCGAGATCGCCCGCGTCCTTGGCGAGAACCTTCGCACCTTTGCCCGCGTGCACAACACGCTGACGAAGGAAAAGGAAGTCATCGACCGTTGGCGCAAGATGCCCACGCCGCAGACCGCGCGCCATCTGGCCAATGATGTCGAGCCCGAGGTTGTCGCCGCGCTTCGCGATGCGGTCGTCGCGGCCTACCCGCGGCTTTCCCATCGCTATTACGAGCTCAAGCGCCGCTGGCTCGGGCTCGACAAGCTCGAGGTCTGGGACCGGAACGCGCCCCTGCCGACCGAACCGCCCCGCACCATCCCCTGGGACGAGGCGCAGCGGACCGTCCTTGACGCCTACGCCGGCTTCGATCCGCGCATGGCAGAGATCGCGCGCCCCTTCTTCGAAAAGGGCTGGATCGACGCGGCCGTGAAGCCCGGCAAGGCCCCGGGCGCCTTTGCCCACCCGACCGTGACCGACGTCCACCCCTATGTGATGCTGAACTACCTCGGCAAGCCGCGTGACGTGATGACGCTTGCCCACGAGCTGGGCCACGGCGTCCATCAGGTCCTGGCCGCCGGACAGGGAGAGCTTCTGTCCTCGACCCCCCTCACCCTTGCCGAGACGGCAAGCGTCTTCGGCGAAATGCTGACCTTCCGCAAGCTCCTCGAGGACGCCCGGTCCACGGAAGAACGCAAGGCCCTTCTGGCGGGAAAGGTCGAGGACCAGATCAACACGGTCGTGCGCCAGATCGCCTTCTACGACTTCGAGTGCAAGCTGCATGAAGCGCGCCGCACCCGTGGCGAGCTGACCCCCGAGGACATCGGCGATCTCTGGATGAGCGTCCAGTCGGAAAGCCTTGGACCCGCCTTCCGGTTCATGGACGGCTACGAGGCGTTCTGGGCCTACATCCCGCACTTCGTGCACTCGCCCTTCTATGTCTATGCCTACGCCTTCGGGGACGGGCTGGTGAACGCCCTCTATGCCGTCTACGAGGAGGGCGACCCGGGCTTCCAGGACAAGTATTTCGAAATGCTTGCCGCAGGGGGCTCGAAGCACCACCGCGAACTTCTGGCGCCTTTCGGCCTCGACGCCTCGGACCCCGGTTTCTGGGACAAGGGGCTGTCCATGATCTCGGGCTTCATCGACGAGCTCGAGGCGATGGAAGCCTGATCCGGGCGGGCCGGAGCGGCAGAAAATCGGGCGCGCGCCGACCCCGGCACGCGCCCTTTCTTTCGGCCTTCGACCTTCTGCGGAAGGAACAGGCCGGCCGCCGTCTACTTCGCCGGCAGCGTCTGTGCGTAGGCAAGAATGTCGGCGATCGCCTGCGCGTCGAAGGTCAGGAGCGCCGGCATTTCCCCGCCGGGCTGGCCGTACTTGACCTTGTGCAGCCCTTCCCACGGGTTGCCGCTCGCAACCGTACCGACGTATTCCGGATCATCCTCGGAACCGAAGTTGATCCACTTGCCGTCCGGGCCGTGACACTTGGCGCAGACCGTCTGGTAGGAGGCGGCGCCGCGCTCTGCATCCCCGGCCACCTTCTTCGTGGCCGCGTCGATAATGGCGCTGGGGTCCTCCTGCCCTTCCGAGACGAAGAGCGCGAGATAGTCCATCGCCACATCGGGGATCATCTCTTCGGTGAACCCGTGGGTCGGACCGCGCAACAGCTCTTCGATCTTTGCCGGATCGGCGCCCTTCATGCCATCGATGCCCTTGATGCCGGTAAAGTGCGAGCCCGAGCCATAGGCCCCCGCCGCACCCTTGTAGTCCCAGCCATGGCATTCCTTGCAGCGCCAGGTCGTCGCGCCCTTCTTCTTGCCGGCGGCCGGGTAGGCAGGATGCGTGCCCTCGGGCGCCTCCGTCCCCACCGTTTCCCACCAGTTGTCATAGACCTCGGCGCCGATCATCAACTTGAAGGCACGCGTCGGATTCGCCGGAATCTCGAAGGCGACGACGCCTTCGTCGTGATCTTCGTGCTCATCCTCGTCTGCCCAGGCCGCGCCAAGTCCCAAGCCGAACGCAAGTGATGCCGCGACCAGCGCAGCCCGCGCGGCGCCTTTGTTGAAGCCGGTTTTCATTGTCTCTCCCTCCGCATGTATGCCCGGCCGAACGCTCGGGCCCAGAATTTGCGCGTTCCGTGTCCAGCGTCATGCTACGACATTCTGCCGCATGGACAATGACACGGATCAAATTTCCTTCGATTTCCACAGGATGCGGGA
>RFGD01000164.1 GCA_003696705.1 Alphaproteobacteria bacterium
GGCAGGACGATGGCATCGGCCCCGCCCGCCGCCTCGACAAGGTCGGCCAATGTCTCGAGCGGCGGGGCAAGGTCGACGAACTCGTCCGCGTCGATCGCCATGACCCAGTCGGCGCCCTGCACGACCGGATGCTCGGCGGCGGCGTCGAGGGCGCGCCACTGCACCGGCCTGTCGTCCCCGTCGGGCACCGGCAGAACCGTGACGCCGGCCGCCGGCGCCAGGGCCTCGAGGAGCCGCTCGGAGCCGTCGCCGCAATCATTGTGGAAGACCAGGAAGTCCGTGACCCCGATCGCGCGGTGGTGGGCAATCCACTCGACAAGGAACGGCCCTTCGTCCCGCACGCATGTAACGACGACAGTCTTCACCCGCCCCGCACCATTGTCATGTCACGGCGCGGGCAGCGGCACCGCCACCCGCGCGAGGCAATAAGATGCGTTCGGGACGCGCCCGTCAAGCCACCCCGGCCGCCCTCGCCCCGGGGCGCG
This sequence comes from Alphaproteobacteria bacterium, assembly GCA_003696705.1. Taxonomy (GTDB): domain Bacteria; phylum Pseudomonadota; class Alphaproteobacteria; order Rhodobacterales; family Rhodobacteraceae; genus RFGD01. Next base: position 486 of record RFGD01000164.1, read on the forward strand.
CCCCGGCCAATCATGGGGGCCAATCACGGGCGGCCAGTCGGACGCGGACCGCTCAGACGTAGAACAGATCCCGAAAGACGTGTTCCACGATGCGGTCGCGCCGGACGCCCAGGCGCGCCAGCTCCTCGTCGGTCATGGCGTTCAGCCGCTCGACCTCGGCCAGGCGCGAGCGCCGCTCGAGGTAGGCACCGAACCCGGCGGCAAGACCGCGCCAGAAAGACCGGAGCCGCTCGCGGACAGTGCCCGGCACGCGGCCCGGGCGGCCTTCGAATTCCGTCGTGATGCTCATCGGAAACCCCTTTCTTCGACAAGGTCGGTTTCCTCCCCGCGGTCGACATAAGGCTGTCCGGACGCCCGCACCACCGCCGATCCTGCATGCCTGCCCTGCACCACGCTCAAGCCGCCGCCGGGGCTGGCGAAGCGCGTCCCGATTGTGTAAGCCGCAGGGCATGAACACGAACACCCTTGTCATCCGCCGGCCCGACGACTGGCACTTGCACCTGCGCGACGGCGAAATGCTTCGGGGCGTCCTGCCCGAAAGCGCCCGGCATTTCGGCCGCGCCATCGTGATGCCGAACCTCGTGCCGCCCGTCGTGACCGGGGACGATGCCCGCCGCTACCGAGAGCAGATCGTCGCGGCCCTTCCCGAAGGGGCCGGCTTCACGCCACTCATGACCCTCTACCTGACCGAGGCGACCGAGCCCGACGACGTCGCCGCGGCCCATGCCGCGGGTCTCGCCCTTGCCGCCAAGCTCTATCCGGCCGGGGCGACCACCAATTCGGCCTCGGGGGTGCGGTCGGTGGACGCGATCATGCCGGTCCTCGAGACCATGGCCGGGATCGGCATGCCGCTTTGCATCCACGGCGAGGTGACCGACGCCGAGGTCGACATCTTCGACCGCGAGGCCGCGTTCATCGAGCGCACGCTTGCCCCCCTCTGCCAGCGGCTTCCCGAGCTTCGCGTGACACTTGAACATGTCAC
>RFGD01000165.1 GCA_003696705.1 Alphaproteobacteria bacterium
CCTCGAGCGGGGCCAGCCGATCCGGCAAGAGAACCGAACCGACGACGAGCACCATGAGGGGCGCCGATCCCCTGGCGATCGGGTAGACGCGGCTCAGATCCCCCTTCTCGTAGGCCCAGGCGAGGAAGATCTGATAGCTCGTGTGCACGAGCGCCGAGCCCAGGATCCAGCCCCATGCCTCGACCGAAGGCAGCGGGCGCCCGAGCGCGACGAGAAGGCCGATGAGCCCCTGACCGAAGGTCATCGCCAGCATGCCGCCGACTTTCGATCCCTGAAGCTTGATGGCGGCATTCCACGACGCATGCAGAAGCGCCGCACCAAGGACCGCCAGAAGGACGGCAACGCTCATCGAAACGGCCCCGAGGTGCGCCCGGCGCGCGCCGTCCGCTGGCCCGCCGCGCCGAAGCGGCCTCGCCCGCAGAGGCCGCGAGGACCCGTCACTCGGTCACCGCCGCTTCGGCACCGGGTGCCGCGAAAAGAACGATCGGCGCTTCGGCCCGGATCATGCCCAGGCCAACGACGATGGCCACGACCGCCGCGGCGAACTGAAGGACGCCGAAGAGCCCTCGCGCAGTCCGCTCGGCGAGGCGCAGCGGAAAGCCGGCAAGAAAGGTCAGCCCGGCCATGCCGGCCGTGGCGCCCAACCCGAACAGGACCACATATCCAAGCGCCGCCCCCGGCCCGTCCGCCGAGGCCGCCGCCAGGGCGACAAGCCCGGCCGACCCGGCTGCGCCGTGCAGGAGGCCAACGCACCATGCCCGCCAGGACATCGCCGGATGGCGGTGCATGTGCGGGTCGGCGTCATGGGGAAGGACCGCGCCGGCATGGCTGTGGGCGTGGAAGTGGCGGCGCCCGTCACCGTGATCGTGGACGTGGAAATGAACCCGGTCGCGGCGCAACCGCCACAGGACGCGAAGCCCCAGCATGACGATGACGAGGCCGACAGCCAGTTCGAAGGCGGCCGCCGTCCGCCCCGAAAGCGCCCAGCCGAAAACGATTGCCGGAAGCGACAGGACCAGAAGCGTCGTCGCGTGCCCGAGGCCCCAGCTTGCGCCCAGCGCGGCAAGCCGCAAGGGGCCGGCGCGACGCTCGGTGCCCAGCGCCGCAACCGCCGCGACGTGGTCGGCTTCAAGCGCATGGCCCATGCCGACGACAAACCCGAGAAGGAGAAACGCTTCCATGTCCTGTCCCCCTGCCGGCGCCCGGACGGTATCGGTGCGCCGGGCGCGCCGTTTCAGCTCTTCTCATGCGGCCCGCGGCGGCGCTGCCCCGGCTGCGACCTCCGAAAGGCCGGGTGCGGCGCCGGGACCCGGGCCCGCCCGGCGTCAGGCCTTCTCGGCCAGCCGCGTCAGCACCTCGTCGCAGCGCCCGCAGACTTCCGGGTGGCGATGGGTGCCGACATCCGGAAGGATCTTCCAGCAGCGCTGGCACTTCCTGCCCTCGGCGCGTTCGAAGACGACCCCGACGCCCTCGACCTCGGGCAGGCGGAACGCCTCGGGCGGGGCCGGATCTTCGCTCAGCGTCACGGCCGACGTGATGCAGACGTCCGCGAAATCGACCGAGCGCAGCGCCTTCAGCATGTCCGGATCCTCGACGTGGACGACGGGCGCGGCCTCGAGCGACGAGCCGATGCGCTTGTCGCGGCGCGCTTCCTCGAGCGCGGCCGTCACCACCCGTCGGGCCCGGCGGACGGCGCCCCAGCGCTCGGCAAGGGGCTCGTCCAGCCA
>RFGD01000019.1 GCA_003696705.1 Alphaproteobacteria bacterium
CATGTTCGCCACGCAATAGTGGATGATCCCGTCCACCTCGTAGATCGGGTCCTGGTGAGTCGTCGGCCGCGAGGTTTCGAAGCAGCCGCCCTGGTCGATGGCGACGTCCACGATCGCCGCGCCGGGCTTCATGTCCTTGAGTTGTTCGCGCCGCACGAGTTTCGGGGCCGCGGCGCCGGGGATGAGCACCGCCCCGATGACCATGTCGGCCTCGGCGACCAGCTCGGCCGTGTTGCCGGCCGATGCATAGCGCGTGCGGAACACGCCGCCGAAGACATCGTCCAGATAGCGCAGCCGGGCAATGGACTTGTCGAGGACGGTCACCTCCGCGCCCATGCCCGCGGCCACGCGCGCGGCGTTCGTGCCCACCACGCCGCCGCCGATCACGACGACCTTGGCCGGGCCGACCCCCGGGACCCCGCCCAGAAGGACGCCGCGCCCGCCATTGGCCTTCTGCAGCGTCCAGGCACCGACCTGCGGCGCCAGCTTGCCGGCAACCTCGGACATCGGCGCCAGAAGGGGAAGCCCGCCCTTGTCATCGGTCACCGTCTCGTAGGCGATGGCCGTGACGCCGGACTTCAGAAGATCCCGCGTCTGCTCGGGGTCGGGCGCCAGATGAAGATAGGTAAAAAGCACCTGATCCTTGCGCAGCATCGCGCGCTCGGGGGCCTGGGGCTCCTTGACCTTGACGATGAGATCGGCCGTCTCGAAGACTTCGGCCGCCGTCTGGGCAATGCGGGCGCCGACGGCGACGTAATCCTCGTCCGGGAAGCCCGAACCAAGGCCGGCGCCCGTTTCGACCACGACCTCATGGCCGTGATGGATGACTTCCTGCGCGGCATTCGGCGTCAGACCGACGCGGAACTCCTGGGGTTTGATCTCTTTCGGGCATCCGATGCGCATTTCCTTCCTCCCGCCATTCTGGATGGCCGGAGTTTCCGGATTCGCGGATGCAATTGCTTCGAAAGTTTCGTGACTCTTGTCCGCAGAATCGGGAATACTTTCGATACCAAGGCAGAAAGTTCGGAGAAAATCGCGTGAAAGCAGAGCTGGACAGTATCGACGTGCGAATCCTCGCGGCCCTTCAGCGATCTGGCCGGATGACGAATGCCGAGCTGTCGGAACGGGTCAATCTGTCGCCGTCGGCCTGTCATCGGCGCGTCCAGCAGCTCGAGAAGGCCGGTTACATCCGAGACTACGTGGCGCTTCTCGACCCCGTCAAGATTGGCCGCCCGACGACGGTCTTTGTCGAGATCACGCTGTCGGCGCAGGCCGACGAGGTGCTCGAGGCTTTCGAGCGCGAGGTGGCGCGCATTCCGGACGTCCTTGAATGCCATCTCATGGCGGGCACGGCGGACTATCTTCTCAAGGTCGTCGCTCGGGATACCGAGGACTTCGCCCGCATCCACCGCCGGTATCTGGCCCGTTTGCCGGGTGTCGCGCAAATGCACTCGTCCTTCGCGCTCAGGACCGTCTTGCAGACGACGGCGATCCCGATCTGAGCGGGCGCAGGGCCATCGCTAGCCGCCGATATAGAGCCCGAGATAAAGGGTCAGGCCGCCCAGAAGGATCGAAAGAAGGACGTTTCGCGTCTTCAACCCGACGCCAAGCGTGACCAGCGCTGCGGCAAGGCGGGCGGGGTCGGTCGCGCCGTCCGTCGCCGCCGGCCAGAGGACGAGCGGCGCCACAAGCCCGGGCATCACCGCGACCGGCGTATAGCGCAGGTGACGCAGCACCCATTCGGGCAGGGCGCGCCGCCCGAGAAGCCCCAGAAACGAGAAACGGACGAGATAGGTGCCAAGGCCCAGAAGCACGATCACCAGCCAGACGTTGTATGTTTCGTCGATCATGCGGCGCCCTCCTTTCGCCGGCGTCTCTCGAGCCACAGTTCCATCTGTGCCCCCGCCGCCATCGCGGCGGCTGCGGCGCAGAGAAGTCCAAGGCTGTAGGGCAGGAAGGCCAGCGCAAGCGCCACCGCCACCGACACCAGCGCGGCGAGCACATGCGCGGCGCTGCGAAGGGCCGGTGCGATCATGGCGATGAAGGTCAGCGGAAGCGCGAAGTCGATCGCGAGCCCGTCCGGGATCGACGCGCCCACCCCCGCGCCAAGGTAGGTGCCGACATACCAGAACGGGCAGACCGGCGTGACGGCGCCCATGAAATAGGCAAACCTGTCAGGAAGCGGCATGGTGGGCCTGCGCTCGAATTCGGTGGCCGAAACCAGGTAGGTCTGATCGACAAGGAAATACGCGGCGATGGCGCGTTGCCAAAGCGGCAGCTTGCCAAGATGGGGGGTCAGCGATGCCGAATACATCGCCATCCTGAGATTGACGGCCAGCGAGGTCAGAAGCACGATGACGGTCGGCGCGTGTTCGGACATGAGCTGGAGGGCGGTGAATTGCGACGCCCCGGCGATGACCAGGACCGAAAAGCCCATCACCTGGGCCAGATCGAGCCCGGCCTCGGCGCCGACCACGCCGAAGAGCACGCCGAAGGGCAGCACGACAAGAAGGAACGGCGCACCGTCCCGAATGCCCCTGACATAGGCGGCTTTTTTGCTGGCGATTGTCATGTGCGATCCCTAATCTGGCTCGGCCACCGGGCTTACGCCCATGTGCTGGAGGATGCAAATGCCATTGCGCGAGGATGTGTCCGAGTATCTGATCGCGCCGCGCGTGGACGATGTCAGGCTGACGCGGCGCGTCTCGGGGGTTCGCGAGGACGGCACCGAGGAAGCGATCGACGTGATCGAGGAACGGCCGCTCACGATCTTCCTCAACAGCCGCGAGATCGTGACGGCCATGACGATCGGGGACTTCCCCGAGTATCTTGCGCTCGGGTTCCTGCGCAATCAGGGGATGCTTCGCGATGATGACGAGGTCATCGGCGTCGAGTATGACGACGAGCTCGAGACGGTCGTCGTCCGAACGCGCGTCGAGACCGACTATGAAGAGAAGCTTCAGCGAAAGACACGCACCTCGGGCTGCGCGGTGGGCACCGTCTTCGGCGACATGATGGAAGGGCTCGAGGGGCTGTCGCTCCCGAAGGCCGAGGTGCGGGCCTCGTGGCTCTACCGGCTTCAGAACGTCATCAACCGCACGCCGAGCCTCTATCACGCAGCCGGCGCCATTCACGGCTGCGTCCTGTGTGCCGGGGACCGCCCGCTTGTCTACATGGAGGACGTCGGCCGCCACAATGCCGTCGACAAGATCGCGGGATGGATGTTCGACCAGAAGGTCGAGCCGGCCGACAAGATCCTCTATACGACCGGGCGGCTGACCTCGGAAATGGTCATCAAGACCGCGCAGATGGGCATTCCGATCCTTGTCTCGAGATCGGGGTTCACCGCTTGGGGGGTCGAGCTTGCGCGCAGCGTCGGTCTGACGCTCGTCGGGCGGATGCGCGGGCGTCGCTTCATCTGCCTTTCGGGCGTCGAGCGGCTCGTCTTCGATGCCGACCCCGAAAGCGTGGCCGAGGAAGACCGGCGCTTCCGCCGCAAGGGAGCCGAGGCTTGAGCACCCTGGGCGTCATTCTTGCCGGCGGCCTCGGGCGGCGGATGGGCGGGCGCGACAAGGCCTTCCTGCGCCTTGGCGAGGAAACGCTTCTGGCGCGCGTCATGCGGCGGCTTTCCCCCCAGGTCGACGCCCTGGTCGTGAACGCGAACGG